>WLGZ01000153.1 GCA_009702945.1 Actinomycetota bacterium
AACTTGTAAAGCTGATCTAGCACTGCTTCGGGATGAAAACCATTTTTGATTTCGATAACAAGTTCAAGACCTGATTCGTAATCTGTTAAATCAATTACATCTGAGATGCCTTGCAACTTCTTATTAGTAACCAATTCCTTGATGCGCTCAATTACCCGCTCTGGACCAACTTGGTATGGCAATTCGCGAACAACGATTCCTTGGCGACGCGGCGAGATTTGTTCGATGTCGACTTTGGCTCGAACTTTAAAACTGCCTTTGCCGCCTTCATAGGCTTCTCTAATCCCATCCAAGCCATAGATGATGCCACCTGTTGGCAGATCTGGTCCGGGAACAAATGTCATCAACTCATCAAGGGTTGCCTTGGGATGAGCAAGTAGGTGAGAAGCCGCAGCCACAACTTCGCGCAAGTTATGTGGTGGCATGTTGGTTGCCATACCTACTGCGATACCGGAAGCACCGTTAACTAAAAGGTTTGGAATTGCGGAAGGTAAAACAGTTGGTTCTAATTCGCGACCATCGTAGTTAGGCGCAAAATCAACTGTGTCTTCATCTAATGAATCCACCATTGCACTTGCTGGGCTAGCCAATCGGGCTTCGGTGTAACGGTAAGCAGCTGGACCTTCATCAAGGGAACCGAAGTTACCGTGACCATCAACAAAAGGAAGTCGTAGCGACCAAGACTGTGCCATACGAACTAGGGCGTCATAGATTGCGCTGTCACCATGCGGGTGCAGCTTGCCCATAACTTCACCAACAACGCGAGCGCTCTTTACGTGGCCTTTGTCAGAGCGCAACCCCATGGATGCCATAGTGTGCAAAATTCTTCGTTGTACTGGCTTTAATCCATCGCGAGCATCAGGCAGTGCGCGGGAGTAAATAACGGAATAGGCGTATTCCAAAAATGAATCTTGCATTTCATTTGCAACATCGATGTCAACGATCTTCCCCGCATTGTGTGCAGGTTTCGATGGTGTGGTTTTAGCCATAGTTAAACGAGTTCCTTGCTAACGGTAAGTAAAGGATTCTTATTGGTCATTCGGACGATGGCCGAACAAGATGTCATCCCACGAAGGTGAATCATCCACGGCAACAACTGGTGCTGGGGTAGGCGCTGGAGTTGCAACCGGCATTGGCACTGGCATTGTTGGATGACCTGGTCCTGCCCATGCTGGCGGCTCAAGTTCTTCGGCTTCTGGTTCCGAAACAGTTGGAAGTCCAACTAGCCGAGGCTTTGGTTCTTCAGTTTTGTTAGCAGCAGCAGTTGCGCCCGTTGCTTCATCAAATAACCAACGCGCTTCGTCATCAAGAGCAACGATGCTCTTTGCTAAGGGATCGAAAATCCAACTTGCGATTCCGCCACCACTTCCGCTGGCCCAAGAAACTGTTACAGTCCAACGCGCATCATCGCGACGGTAGGAATCCCAAACCAAAGTCAAAGTATCGACACCGCGGTTTGCAAGTTGGCCGGTTGCTAATTCGCCCAGAACAACTTCGCCATGTGGTCGACGTACTAAAGTTTCGGCAGCGCGCTTTGCCATGTAAGAACGTTCAGCTAGAACTGGGCCGGCGTAACGTTCAATGCGCTCAGCATCAACGCCAGCTTCGGCTGCGATCGCTGCAGCAGTTTCGCCGCGACGAATTCGAGTTTGAATGTCGCGTGGGGAGATACCGGAATCAGTAGTGGTAACCGCTGCAGTGTCATTGGTATTAATGCTGCGGCGAATGTGATCGTCAACGGCTACGGCGAATTCGCCACCGTCTTCGTCCATGAAAATAAGTTCGAGGTTGTCTTCGGAGCGCCCGACAAAAATTAGCTCTTTCATGGCCACCTTTTCTATTGCTTATGCCCCTCTAGTTTCGCGGAAAAACCAATAAAATCGGGGTTATTGCGGGGTGTGTCGCATAACTACCAAGGCAGGCAGGACAATAGCCAGATGACCTCGCAGCCGAAGCACTCATCCTTTGACGCCTTGATTGCCGAACCAAACCTTGCTCTTGCCATGCAGATCGCAAGTGGAACTGGAAAGTTACTTTTAGATCGACCTGATGACCTGGGAGTCACCACAAAATCCACCGCAACTGACGTGGTTACTCTGATGGATCAGGCGGCTGAGGCTTTCATAGTCTCCGAGCTGGGAAAACACCGCCCAAATGATGCGATCTTGGGTGAAGAAGGCGCAAACCAGGTTGGTACCTCAGGTTTGCAATGGGTGATTGATCCAATCGACGGCACAGTCAACTACTTACACAAGGTTCCACATTGGTGCGTTTCGATCGGGCTCATGGAAGAAAGTTCGGGTCTTGCCTTGGCGGGTGTGGTTTATGTGCCGGTTTTAGATCAGATGTATATCTCTAGTCGAGGTTTAGGTGCCTGGGTAGTTGAGGCTGGTGTTCCCCGAGAACTTAAAGTTTCTGGCTGCACCGAACTAAGTCAGGCTTTGATGGGCACTGGTTTTGGATATTCCAGTTCTCGCCGGGCTAGTCAGGCTCGAGTTTTGCAAGAAGTATTACCAAAGGTTGCTGACATTCGTCGACTTGGATCATGTGCGGTGGATTTATGCCTAGTAGCCGATGGAGTTTTGGACGGATACTACGAGCGCGGGGTTAATGCGTGGGATCACGCAGCAGGTGAGTTAATTGCTCGAGAAGCTGGCGCAGTTTCAAGTGGGCTATTTGGCAAGCCAATTGGAAACGACATGATCGTGGTTGCAAATCCTGCGATACATGGCGACTTAGTTGCAATACTTGAAGACAATCTAGCAGATCGGGATTAACGTGGCGATTTATTCATTCGGGGACAAAGTTCCAAACATCCATCCCAGCGCCTTTGTTCATCCGGAGGCAGTCATCATTGGCGATGTTTCAATCGGCGAGATGTCTTTCATTGGACCTTGCGCGGTTTTACGTGGCGATTCAAGTCGTATCGAAATCGGCGCCCGGACTTCTATCCAAGACGGCAGCGTAATTCACTGCACGGCCGAGCTCCCAACAATTGTTGGCGATGAATGCACAGTTGGACATAACGCCCACTTAGAAGGTTGCACAGTTCAGAGCGGAGCACTTGTTGGTTCAGGCTCGTTGGTTTTGCATAAGGCAGTTGTTGAATCTGGCGCATTAGTTGCCGCTGGGGCAGTAGTTCTAGGTGGGACTTTGGTTCCAAGTGGCGCATTGGCTGTTGGGGTTCCAGCCAAGATCAAAGAAGGCGCAGCTGACCCAGAAACTATCGCGTACAGCATAAAAACTTATACCGAAAATGCACGTAGATATCCCGTAGAAATGAAGAGAATCAATTAACCTAGGGGCGG
>WLGZ01000154.1 GCA_009702945.1 Actinomycetota bacterium
AGTTGGCGACGATACACGACGTTAGGAACGGTCTTCACGCTCGCGGCAAGGCATGCACATTGTTGCTCGTGGGTTAGCTTCTCGTAGGCGAAGCTTTCCAATCTGCTTTCCACAATTCTCGCATGCACCGTAGGTACCAGCTTCGATTCTCTCTAATGCGCGATTTGTTTGATCAAGCAAATCTTTCTTATTCGAAAGAATAGAAATTTCGTGCTCGCGCTCGAAAGTCTTGGTTCCAGCATCAGCTTGATCGTCACCAGCACCTTCGCCGCTTTCCATAATCAAGGCATGGAAATTTTCCTCGGCTTGAGCAATTTCAACTTTAAGTTCTTCGGCTTCAGAGGTAAGCATTTTGCGCACTGCATTTAATTCAGTCTTGGTCCAGTTGGATTCATCTTCCTGAACTACTGGATGCTTAGGCGCAGCTTTCTTACCTGGAACTGCTTTGCGAACTGATGGCAGACCAACGGAACCAATTGGATTAATAACTTGTACCGGCGGACCAGCAAGTGCGGCAGCGGCAGCGGCTTCAGCTTTTGCAATTGCAGCAAGTTGGGCCTTAGTAACTTTTGGTACCTTAACTACTACTGGCTTTGGCTCGGCAACTTTCTTAGCAGGCTTAACTGGAGCAACTTTCTTAGCAACTGGCTTCTTAGTTGCTTTGGCAGGGGCCTTCTTTGCTGGAGCCTTCTTAGCAGGGGCTTTTTTGGCAGGAGTTTTCTTAGCAGGTGCTTTTTTAGCTGCAGCCTTTTTTGCTACTGGGGCTTTTTTGGCAGGGGCCTTCTTGGCAGGGGCCTTCTTGGCCGCACTTGCCTTAGTAGTTGCCTTCTTAGCTGGTTTCGCAGCCATGGTATTCCCCTTTAATTAACGCCTAGTTTTTATCGACTAAGTCCCTAGACTCTACCGAGTCAATTGCAGGATGCTCGCTAGAAGGTACGTTAAAACGCGAATTCCTGCAATTCTTGGCCAAGTTTTGGATGCTTACGGGCCTAACCGCATTTTTGGCGGCGGCTTTTGCGCTTTGCGAAATGGGAATAATGGGTTTTTCCCACTAATCTTTACTATTAGTCGGCAAAACGATGATGAAGACACATTGCGCAGCCAACAGCACCAAAGCAGCGATTTGGGGACGGTGTAAGCCCAAAAAGGTGATGTTTGCGCAGTATCACTTCTGAGTTGGCTCGAAGAAAAGCAATTCCACGGTAAACACCCCAGGGATATTGCCCAGTAGAACGAGTCAGCTGACTGAAACTTAAGTGGATTTTGCGTCGCAACGGCAAAGTCAACAAGGGTGGTACCGCGGGAATGGCCTAAAAATCACCTCGTCCCTTGAAATCAAAGTCACCAATCGGTGGCCTTGATAATTGACTGCAAGCGACGAGGAAAACTGATGGCATACCGCGATGTACCCGCGAAGATTGATCTTCCAGCGATGGAGCATGATGTGCTCTCGTTTTGGAAAGACAATGACATCTTTCACAAATCTATGGCGCGCACTAGCGACGGTCCGCGTTGGGTTTTTTACGAAGGACCACCCACTGCAAACGGAATGCCCGGAACTCATCACGTAGAAGCCCGAGTATTCAAAGACATCTTCCCGCGCTATCGCACCATGAAGGGTTTCAACGTTCCACGCAAAGCTGGATGGGATTGCCATGGACTTCCAGTTGAACTTGCAGTTGAAAAAGAATTAGGTTTCACCGGAAAGCAAGACATTGAAAAGTACGGCATTGCTGAGTTCAACGCGCGATGCAAAGAGTCCGTGCTTCGCCACGTAGATGAATTTGAAAGCATGACTTCGCGCATGGGCTATTGGGTTGATATGGATCAGGCCTACTGGACTATGGATGAGAAATACATCGACAGTGTTTGGTGGAGTCTGAAGCGAATCTTCGATAAAGGTCTTCTTGTTCAAGACCATCGCGTTTCGCCATATTGCCCGCGTTGTGGCACCGGGCTATCAGATCATGAGTTAGCTCAAGGTTATGAAGACGTAGTTGATGCTTCGGTTTATGTGCGATTCCCGATTACAACTGGTGCTTTGCCTGAGAAATATTCGGGTATCTCACTACTGGTCTGGACTACTACCCCGTGGACTTTGATTTCCAATACTGCTGCGGCAGTAAATGCCAAAGTTGATTACGTTGTGGCGCAAACTGCAGCTGGTGAGTACCTAGTTGTTGCGGATGCCTTGCGGGAAAAGGTTCTTGGTGAAGATTCAAAAGTTTTGGAAACCATTGTGGGCCGCGATTTAGAAGGCACTGGATACCAGCGACCATTTGACTGGGTAACTTTCCCAGAAACTGATGCTCCGGTACATACTGTCTTGCTTGCTGACTTTGTAACAACTGAAGATGGCACCGGAGTCGTTCATGAGGCTCCAGCTTTTGGTGCCGAGGATCTTGCGCTTTGTCGTTCTTATGGTTTGCCAGTTGTAAATCCAGTATTGCCAAATGGAACTTTTGAATCTGACATTCCAGAAGTTGCTGGGGTATTTTTCAAGGCGGCCGATCCTCGACTAGTTGAACTGCTAGAAGAAAAAGGTTTGCTGTTCCGGCACTTACCGTACGAACACTCCTACCCGCATTGCTGGAGATGTCACACTGCGTTGATCTATTACGCACAACCGTCTTGGTACATCAAAACCACTGACATTAAAGATCAGTTGCTAGCCCAAAACGAAAAAACTAATTGGTTCCCAGAAACGATTAAGAATGGTCGATTTGGTGACTGGCTCAATAACAATGTCGACTGGGCGCTTTCCCGCAATCGCTACTGGGGCACTCCGCTACCAATCTGGCGCTGCGAAGAAAACCATTTAACTTGCATTGGTGGCCGCGCTGAACTTGCGGCCCTTGCCGGGGATCAAACATTAACTGTTGATCCGCATCGACCATTCGTTGATGACATCACTTTTGCTTGCCCAGAGTGCAATGGCACTGCAACAAGAGTTCCAGAAGTAATTGACTGTTGGTATGACTCAGGTGCGATGCCATTTGCACAGTGGGGTTACCCAGAAAACAACAAGGAAACATTCGAAGCTAGCTACCCAGCTGATTTCATCTGTGAAGCAATTGACCAAACTCGTGGTTGGTTCTACACCTTAATGGCAATTGGAACTTTGGTGTTCGAAGAATCGTCCTACGAAAACGTGCTTTGCCTAGGTCACATTCTTGATGAAGATGGTCGCAAGATGAGTAAGCACCTAGGTAACGTGCTGGAACCAATCGGATTGATGGATGAACATGGCGCTGATGCACTTCGTTGGTTCATGCTGGTTAGCGGTTCCCCATGGAGCGC
>WLGZ01000155.1 GCA_009702945.1 Actinomycetota bacterium
CACCTGAATTCGACTACGGCTTATTCTCATACGACTCCAAAGAGCAGATGCTGGAGAAGTCAAAAGAATTTTGGAATCCAGGCAAAACTCAATTCTGGATTGACTCGGGTGTCCCGCTCGTAATTGACCGTCGCGAAGAGTATTTCATTTACGACATGTCAGGTAAGCGCTTAATTGATGCGCACCTAAATGGTGGCACATATAACTTGGGCCACCGAAATCCAGAAGTTGTTCAAGCGGTAACAATGGCAATGCAACATTTTGATATCGGTAATCATCACTTTCCATCGTTAGCTCGAACTGCTTTAGCAGAAGCTCTAATTAAGTCAGCACCAGCTGGACTATCCAAAGTTATTTATGGTTCTGGTGGTGGCGAAGCAATTGACATCGCACTAAAGACTGCGCGTCATGCCACGCAAAAGCGCAAAATTGTTTCCATCATTAAGGCGTACCACGGTCACACTGGACTAGCTGTTGGAACGGGCGATGATCGTTTCTCAAAACTATTTCTTTCAGATCGTCCAGAAGAATTTCCACATGTTCCGTTTAATGACCTAGAAGCCATGGAAGACGCGCTTCGTGACCGAGATGTCGCAGCAGTAATTATGGAAACCATTCCAGCAACATATGGTTTCCCACTTCCAAATCCTGGCTACTTAGAAGCCGTTAAAAAACTGTGTGAAAAATACGATGCTCTTTACATCGCAGATGAAGTGCAAACCGGTTTGATGCGCACTGGCGAACTTTGGGGTATTACCAAGCATGGAATTACTCCAGACATCCTTGTTACCGGCAAGGGGATTTCTGGCGGCCTTTATCCAATCGCTGCAGTTCTTGCTACTGAAAAAGCAGCTGGTTGGCTTAATGAAGATGGCTTTGGCCATATCTCAACTTTTGGTGGCGCCGAACTTGGTTGTATCGCAGCGCTCAAAACTTTGGAAGTCTGCTCCCGTGAAGAGACACGTTCCATGGTTCATTACATTGCCGATTATGTCGGTCAGCGCCTAGCGGCAATACAGGCAACTTACCCTGATTGGTTTGTTGGCATTCGCCAAAACGGTGTAATCCTAGGCTTGGAATTTGCTCACCCACAAGGTGCCAAATACGTAATGCGTCACCTTTACGAAAATGGTGTTTGGGCAATCTTCTCAACTCTTGATCCTCGAGTACTTCAGTACAAACCAGGTATTTTGTTGAAGCCCGAAGTTGCCGAAGAAATGCTAGATAGAACGGAATTGGCAATCGGAAAAGCGTATGCCGAGATTCGCAATGAGCGCAGGTCAGCATGAGCGAAATGACTTTTGAGCCGTTAATGGTTGAACCAGCGGGTGTTCCACGTGGTCGCGCAATGGTGGAACGTGCTGATTGGGCTGCCCGGGCCTACGCAAAGTACGACATCGCAACGGTGAATCGCATTGTTGACGCGGCTGCATCAGCTTTGGCCACCAGAGCACAAGAGTTTGCTCGAGATGCCGTATCCGAAACTGGCTTTGGCGTTGTTGAACATAAAGTTCTAAAGAACATTGCTTGCTCAACCGGAATCGTCGAGTCTTACCGTGGTCAAGATTTTGTTTCACCAGAGATAGATGAAGTTAACAAAATTGTTGCGATCCCTCGTCCTGCTGGCGTGATTCTGGCACTGACCCCGTCAACTAATCCAGTCGCTACGGTTTCTTTCAAAATCATCTTGGCCTTGATGACACGTAACTCCATCATCATTAGCCCGCACCCAATGGCAAAGAAAGTTTGTGTTGCAGCAGCTAAGGCAATGTCTGAAGCGGCAGTTGCAGCCGGAGCTCCGGATGGCATCATCCAAATTGTTGAAGACCCTTCAATCCCATTAATCAATGCTTTGATGACTGATGAGCGAACCGATGTCGTAGTCGCAACCGGTGGCACACCAGTTGTGCGATCGGCATACCGAAGCGGAAATCCGGCAATTGGTGTGGGACCTGGAAATGTTCCAGTTTTAGTCGACGCCACAGCAGATCTTGCAAAGACTGCTGCACGAATTATTGAAAGCAAGGCATTCGACAACTCAATTCTTTGCACCAACGAAAGCGTTGTAATCGCTGAAGAAGCGATCGCAGATAAGTTGCTAGCGGCTTTTGCTCGCGAAGGTGCATATGTATTGAAGGATGACGAGCGCGATGCCGTTCGTAATGCAGTTTTTCCAGAGGGTCACTTCAACACCAAGATGGTTGGCAAGGATGCGGTCTGGATTGCTGAAAAAGCGGGCATTAAAGTTCCAGCCAAAACTAGAGTTTTAGTTGCACCATTTGATCTAGTTGTTCCTGAAGAACCTTTAGCTCACGAAAAATTGTGCCCAGTCTTAGGTTTCGTCCGCGTACCAACTGCAACTCGGGGAATCGACATTGCTCGAGCGATCTTACGAATAACCGGCGCTGGACATTCGGCTGCAATCCACAGTTCAAATCCTGAATTGATCATGATGTTTAGTGCAGCTGTTCCGGTACTGCGAGTTTCGGTAAATGTTGGCAACAGCCTTGGAGCTTCTGGAATTCAAACCAATTTGGCTCCGACTATGACTATCGGAACTGGTTTTGCCGGTCGATCTTCGGTCGGTGAAAATTTGCAGCCAAAGCATTTGATCAACTACACGCGCCTTGCCTACAACGCTGATGCGCGTGAAGTGATGCCATCTTTTGCAGGCCTAAATCCATGGATGAGTCCAAGCGGTCCGGTTCCTTCATATCCAGTTGCATCCAATGAAGAAAACTATGGAACTGGAAACTCCTATCACCATCGCGAGCCGATAACCCAAGACGTCGCTGAGTTACGAGACGAAATCCGCAAGTTGATCGTCGAAGAACTTCACGCATTGATCAAGAACTAATCAGAGAAGAGATACAAATGGCAGAGCTACGGTCGTTCATCTACATCGACCAAATGCAACCTCAAACCATGTGCTACCTAGGTTCATGGGTTAAGGGTGCTTTGCCACGCGCAAACATGGCTGCTCAAGTAATTGAAGTAGCACCTGGTCTGGACATCGAAGCACTTACCGACGTTGCACTAAAGCATGCGAACGTTCAAGCTGGAATTTTGTTTGTGGAACGAACTTTCGGTTACCTTGAGATTCATGGTCCAACCGAAGAAGTTCGTGCCGCCGGCCAAGCCGTACTTGCTGCTTTAGGTGCCACTGAAGCGGAAGCGACAAAACCAAAAATCTTGGCATCACGCGTTGTGCCATCGGTAGATCAACAACATGCATTCCTTATTAATAGGAACAAAGTTGGATCGATGATTTTGCCGGGCGAATCTCTTTAC
>WLGZ01000156.1 GCA_009702945.1 Actinomycetota bacterium
CCCAGGTATAGCTCTGCTTGCGCAGTTTCAAATACATGAATGTTTCCGTGCGGCGGACCCCAGGAATCGCACGAATTTTACGATTGATCACTTCAAGAAGTGCTTCATCGTCTTCACAAACAACTTCGAGGATGATATCGAAACTGCCTGCTGTCAGGATGATGTAGCTGATCTCATCCATTTGTGAAAGCACGTCGGCGACGGCTTCCATGTCTCCATCTACTTCAATGCCGATCATCGCTTCGCGATTAAAACCAACTTGAAGTGGATCCGTAACGGCAACGATTTGCATAACTCCGGTTTCCAGGAGTTTGCTCACGCGTTGGCGAACTGCGGCTTCTGACAATCCAACGGCCTTACCGATAGTGGCGTAAGGGCGACGACCGTCTTGCTGTAGTTGCTCAATGATGGCTTTGGAGACATCGTCGAGCACGGCAACTTTAGACATGTGTCTAGTTTCAAGGGTTTTCGCAGGAAAAACAAGTGATTTCGCAGTATTTTATGAAAATTGATACGAATTTCGTAGATTTTTCGAGATTTTGGTCAAGATATCGCAAAAAAGCCCCTGACAACAGGGTCATTCCTTGGGTATTGTTTAATGAATCATCCAGGCCCAACGGTCCTTAAAACCGACTGTCTTTTAAAAGGAAGATCCCATGAGTCACTATCAAGTTCTTAACCCAGCAACCGGTGTAGTTGAACAAGAATTCGCCACCGCCACAGATGCCCAGTGCAACGAAGCAATTGCTGCTGCAGACAACGCGCATAAGGCTTGGAGCAAAGTTTCAATCGCAGACCGCGCCGCAATTGTGCATCGCATTGGACAGCTACACATTGATCGCCAGGATGAACTTGCTGCGATTATCAATCGCGAAATGGGCAAGCCATTAGCCGATGCTGCTGGCGAAGTTGAATTCTCTGGATACATCTATCAGTACTACGCAGACAATGCCGCAACCTTGCTTGCTGATACCCCGATCGAACTTTCCGGTGGCGAAGGAACCGCAGTAATGCGCAAGTCTTCAGTAGGTGCGCTGCTTGGAATCATGCCGTGGAACTTCCCGGCTTACCAGGTTGCTCGTTTTGCGGGACCAAACTTAGTCGCAGGTAACACCGTTATTTTGAAGCACGCTCCACAATGTCCGGAATCAGCATTAGCAATTGTGAAGATTTTTGCTGATGCAGGTGTTCCTGAAGGTGTTTACGTAAACCTATTTGCATCTAACGAGCAAATTGCAGACATGATTCCACATCCTGCTATTCGCGGTGTATCGCTAACTGGTTCAGAGCGCGCAGGCGCAGCAGTTGCTGAAATCGCTGGTCGCCATTTGAAGAAGTGCGTACTTGAACTTGGTGGTTCGGATGCCTTCATTCTTCTCAGCACCAAGGACATTGACGCAGTTGTTGAATCTGCCGTCTTTGCTCGCATCGATAACACTGGCCAGGCATGTAACGCTGCAAAGCGCATGGTCGTAGTCGATGGACTTTATGACGAATTCGTCGAGAAATTCACAGCTGCGATGATGTCAGCTGAAATCTCTAGCCCACTTAGCTCAGTTCGGGCGGCAGAAATTCTTGAGGATCAAGTTAACCGCGCAGTAAAGCAAGGCGCGAAGTTGGCAAGCGCAGGTCCACGTAACGGCGCATTCTTCCCAGCTGGCGTACTAACTGAAGTTTCAACGGATAACGAAATCTTCCGGGAAGAACTATTTGGCCCAGTTGCCCAGATTCATCGCGCTAAGGATGAAGCTGATGCAATTCGAATTGCTAATGATTCCCAATTCGGATTGGGTTCGTACCTATTCACAACAGGTGACAAGCAAGCCCTTCGGGTTGCAGATGCACTTGATACCGGAATGGTTTACGTCAATGGTGTGGGTATGGATGCGCCAGAACTTCCATTTGGTGGAACTAAGCGATCTGGCTTTGGCCGCGAACTTGGTCCATTGGGTATTGAAGAATTCCTAAACAAGAAGCTCATCCGTATCAACGGCTAATCAATTACCTAAAAATAGGCATCTCTTAATTGAGGTGCCTATTTTTATGCCCAAAATTTATTACCCTGATACCTGCACCTATTCAATTCTTTGCTTACAATGAAAGAGCAAGGGGATCACCTGTAGAGGTGGCCGATTGGCACTAGGAACATAAGGCCTAGAGCGCATATAGAAGGGGACTGGTGGGATCCGGATTCGCAAAAATGCGAATACCGACAGAAAACAATGCTGGCGATTTTTGCCAGACACATCTGATCACCAGTGAGCCCCCTCTCACCCAATCGTTTGGACTTTTGCAATGGTTTTTTCACACACACCTTCACCGCACGTTTTGCCATCCCTGGCTGATGTCTGGGAAGGCTCTTATTGGCTCGATGACGAAGTTGAGCCAGAACATGATTCATCTCGGGTTGTTGGCAATTTAACTGCTGACCTATTAATTGTTGGCGGCGGATTCACCGGACTGTGGGCTGCAATTGAAGCCAAGGAACATAATCCAAACCTGGATGTGGTTTTAGTTGAAGGTAACGCAGTAGCCCGAGGTGCATCTGGCCAAAACGGCGGCTTCGTAGCTGCCTCACTAACGCACGGCTTTGCCAACGGATTAGATCGCTGGCCAAACGACATTGCCAAGCTGTCAAAACTTGGGCAACAGAACTTAAAAGAAATGGAACAGTTTGTAATCGATCGCAAAATCGATTGCGACTGGATGCGCGTTGGTGAAATGGATGTTGCCACCGAGGAATACCAAGTCACTGAACTTCAAGAGTTTGTTGATGTCGCAAAACCATATGGCGAAGAGCTGGTTTGGTTAGATCAGGCTGAAACCCGTCGCCGCTTGAATTCACCTACCTACCTTGGCGCATTGTTTGATCCAGATAGCGTGGCGATTTGTGATCCGGCGCGCTTGGCTTGGGGACTGCGAGACACTGCGCTTGCACTTGGTGTTCGTATTTACGAACACAGCAAAGTAGTTGACTTAGATGAACGCGGCGATCGGGTAGCTGCAAAAACTGAATTCGGCAGCGTTACGGCGCCAAAGGTCTTGCTTGCAACTAACGCATTCCCACCATTGCTCCGTCGCCTTAAGTATTTGATCGTTCCGGTTTACGATTCAGTCCTTGTTACGGAACCATTAAGCGAGCAACAACGTCGTGACATAGGTTGGGCTGGAAATGAAGGCGTTAGCGATACCGGAAATCAATTCCATTACTATCGCCCAACTGCAGACGGTCGAATTCTTTGGGGTGGATACGACGCGACTTACCATTTCC
>WLGZ01000157.1 GCA_009702945.1 Actinomycetota bacterium
GAATCAGGCGGCGGTAGGAGTCCCAAGCAAATCTTTCGTTGTTGCTTACTTTGATAAGTCCATTTACGGAGTAGTCATTGAGTCCGACATTAAGAACGGTCTCCATCATGCCTGGCATGGAAAACTTTGCACCAGATCGAACGCTAACTAGTAATGGGTCATCGATGTCACCAAGTCTTTTGCCGAGTGCATCTTCAAGGCGGCGAAGTGCCATAGTGACTTCAACACGCAGCGCAGCTGGCTCAACGCCGGTGACTAAGTATTCTCGACAGGCTTCAGTGGAAATAGTGAAGCCCGGAGGTACTGGCAGGCCGAGCTTGGTCATTTCGGCTAGGTTGGCACCTTTGCCACCTAGTAGATCCTTTTGATCTTTATCGCCTTCGGAAAAATCGTAAACGTACTTAGTCATTGCTAGAGCCCTCCGACCAACGATTTCCAGCCTGAGAACTGGGAATCTCCTTACCCAAAGGTATTGCCCATAACCCCCCAGCGCCCGATGGGGATGCCCGATTTCAGCCAAAATCGCATCTCAATATGTGGACAGCCGTCTCACTGAATGTGACGGGAGTGACTTACTCGGGTTATGGTTGGGGAACTATCAACACCTTCATCGGTGGTGGTGATGCAATCGAGGAGCTACAAGCGAATCGGGCGCAACTTCTGTTACGAGCCTTAGGCGCAGAAGGGATGTCACCTAAGACCAGCCAACGATGAACTTAAATCGAAGCGATCCTTCGGTGGAACAAGGAGTGACGTCATGTCGCAACACATCACAGGCGCCGAGAGCCTAGTTAAATCTCTGGAACACGCTGATGTCGAAGTTGTATTCGGTATCCCAGGCGGTGCAATCCTTCCGGTCTATGACCCACTAATGGATTCCCCTTCTGTTCGACACATTTTGGTGCGCCACGAACAAGGTGCCGGCCATGCTGCAGAAGGTTACGCAGCAGCAAGTAATCGTGTTGGCGTTTGTATGGCAACAAGTGGTCCAGGTGCTACCAATCTTGTAACACCGATTGCCGACGCGCACATGGACTCAGTTCCAATGGTTGCAATTACTGGTCAGGTACCAAGTGCCTTCATCGGATCAGATGCATTTCAAGAAGCTGACATCCGAGGCATCACAATGCCAATCACAAAACATAATTATTTGGTAACTCGCGCCGAAGATATTCCGCGTGCGATCAAAGAAGCTTTTCACCTTGCTAGCACAGGCCGTCCTGGTCCAGTTCTTGTAGATATTACAAAGGATGCGTTGCAAGCTAGTGCAGAATTTGTTTGGCCGTCACACATTGACTTGCCAGGTTACAAACCAACTACAAAGCCACATGGTCGACAGATTAAAGAAGCGGCACGCATGATCGTGGATGCACACCGCCCCGTCTTTTACGTTGGCGGTGGCGTTATTCGCTCCCAGGCACACAAAGAACTTCGTCAGCTAGCAGAACTAACTGGTATTCCAGTTGTTACAACTTTGATGGCACGTGGTGCATTCCCAGATTCACATCCACAACACATGGGTATGCCAGGCATGCACGGAACTGTTGGCGCGGTTGGGGCATTGCAAAAGGCTGACTTGCTAATTGTTCTTGGTGCACGTTTTGATGATCGCGTTACCGGAAAACTTGAATCATTCTCACCAAAATCTAAAGTTATTCACATCGATATCGATCCTGCTGAAATTGGCAAGAATCGCTATGCCGATATCCCAATTGTTTCTGATGTGCGCGAAGCTATTGCTCAACTTGTGCCAGCAGTTACCGCAGAATTTGATGCCGGAAATCGCGCGGACTTAACGGCTTGGTGGATCACACTGAATCACTGGCGCGAAACTTATCCACTTGGCTACGACCAGCCGCAAGATGGAACCCTTTCACCTCAGTACGTAATTGAACGTCTTGGAAAAATCGCTGGACCAGAAGCTATCTACGCTGCAGGCGTTGGTCAGCATCAGATGTGGGCTGCCCAATTCATCGGTTATGAAAATCCAAACACTTGGCTAAACAGTGGTGGTTTGGGAACTATGGGTTACTCAATCCCAGCTGCGATGGGTGCCAAAGTAGGCGCACCAGATAAAACCGTGTGGGCCATCGATGGTGACGGCTGTTTCCAGATGACCAATCAAGAACTAGCCACCTGCACAATCAATGACATTCCAATCAAGGTTGCACTTATCAATAACGCTTCCCTTGGCATGGTTCGTCAGTGGCAGAACTTGTTCTACAACGAGCGTTACAGCAATACAGATTTGCATTCACATTCAGTTCCAGACTTTGTGAAGCTGGCAGATGCTTACGGTTGCCATGGCATACGGGTGTCAACAGCTGAAGAAGTCGACAAGGCAATTGAACGATCGATGGAAATCAACGATGCACCAGTTGTTATTGATTTCCAAGTTCATCGCGATGCAATGGTTTGGCCAATGGTTGCTGCCGGCACCGGAAACGATGAAATTCAATTTGCGCGAGATCTGGCACCACAATGGGAAAGAGGGGATGACTAAACATGGCTCGTCATACTCTTTCAATCTTGGTACAGGACCAACCAGGTGTACTTGCGCGAATTTCCGCGCTATTTTCTCGTCGCGGTTACAACATTGAATCTTTGGCAGTAGGCACAACCGAAACCGAAGGTGTATCTCGCATGACCGTTGTGGTTAATGTTGACCAGCATGCACTTGAACAAGTAACAAAGCAGTTAAACAAGTTGATCAACGTTTTAAAGATCGTTGAACTCGATGACAGCACAGCTATTGCTCGAGAACTAATGCTCATCAAAGTTAAAGCTGATGATCATTCCCGTACTAAGGTTCTGGAACTCGTTGAGCTTTTCCGCGCCAAAGTTGTCGACGTTAGCGGAGATGCAGTAACGATTGAGGCTACTGGCTCGATCGACAAACTAGAGGCATTCCTGAATGTCCTAGCCCCGCATGGAATCAAGGAAATCGTGCAGTCAGGCGTAGTGGCACTTGCCCGCGGTGGCCGCTCAATTGCTGACCGTTCCAACAAGAATTCCGAACGTTCCATCTAGAAATTCACACAATCCAAAGAATCTGACAGACTTACCAAACTAGCGAAATAGGAGAGCCCAGTGGCCGAATTGTTTTACGAAGATGACGCAGACCTTTCAATTATTCAAGGTCGCAAGGTAGCCGTTATTGGTTACGGAAGCCAGGGCCATGCCCACGCACTTAGCTTGCGCGACAGTGGCGTTGACGTTCGCGTCGGTCTTGCTGATGGCTCAAAGAGCAAAGCAAAAGCTGAATC
>WLGZ01000158.1 GCA_009702945.1 Actinomycetota bacterium
CGCTTAAGTTCCGCGCTTATTGGACAGCGCTCGTAGTTAACCTCTCGAATGGCATGACGTCATTTGGTTTGCGTTCGGCATTGATTCCACTATTCGTAGTTTCAGTTCTGCAAAAAAGTCCAGCCACGTCAAGCTACGGATTTTTGGCAACTAGCGTGGTGCAAGCCTCACTGCTACTTCCGGCTGGACGAATGACAGACACTAGAGGGCGTAAGCCATCCATGATCATTGGAACTCTATTCCTTGTGGTGTCCATGCTCTGCTTAGTTGCCAGCGAAACCTTGCTGGGGTTTTACGCAGCCATGGTTGCCATGGGAGTCAGCGCTGCATTCTTAGGTGGAGCGCCGTCGGCAGTAGTTGGCGACATCGTCGATGGTCGCAAAGGTGGTCCGGTAGTTGCTACGTATCAAATGATGAGCGATCTTGGCATCATCATTGGTCCACTCTTGTTTGGTTACTTAGCCGATTCAACCGGTGGTTTTGCTTGGCCATTTATTGCAAGCTTGATGGTTGCAAGTGCTACCAGCGTTCTAGTTATGTTCATGCCAGAAACTAGAAAACCAAAAGCGACGGAAACTTTAGCTGCTTAATGCTGCAATCTCTGGCAACAAAATTCCAGTGTGGGCATGGCAGTCATAGCCATTTGGATTCTTAATTAAGTACTGCTGGTGATATTCCTCGGCGTACCAGAATTTGAAATTGCTAGCTGGAGCTAACTCAGAAGTAATTGGGTCAAAGCCTTTACTAACTAATACTTCGTTGTAAGCATTGCGAGATTCTGTTACCCATTTTTCTTGCTCGGAAGTTGTCCAGTAAACAGCACTGCGGTACTGCGTGCCAATGTCATTACCCTGGCGATTGCCCTGAGTTGGGTCATGATTTTCCCAGAAACATTTCAGTAAGTCATAGATGGAAGTTTTTGAAGGATCGTAGGCAACTAAAACAATTTCAGAGTGACCTGTGGAGCCCGTGCATACCAATGGATAGGTTGGATCACTTGCTGAGCCGCCCATGTAACCAACTGCGGTGCTAACTACACCTGGAAGATTCCAGAGCTTCTTTTCCGCGCCCCAAAAACAACCCATGCCGAAGTAAATCACTTCAGTACCTTGTGGCCACGGGCCACGGATGTCTGTATTTAAAACCAAGTGCATTTCGCTCATGCCTCTACTTTGCCAAGGTTTGGAAGTTTTTGCACATGCAAAAAGGGGCTGGCAATGCCAACCCCTTTTGTTTGCTCGAAATTTTTATTCGTCGCCCGAGAAAATTGCAATCAGACGAAGAAGTTCGGTGTACAACCAAACCAAAGTGATTGCCAAGCCAAACGCCATTCTCCAAGCTTCCTTTTCCGGAGCGCCCTGAGCGATTGACTGAGTGATCATTTCAAAGTCCATAACTAGCGAGAATGATGCAAGTGCAACACCAGCAATGCAGAGCAGCATGCCAAGGCCACCAGCTCCGTAGAAGCCCCAGCCTCCACCTACGCCGAAGAAACTTGAGATCAAAGATGCAACAGCGATAACCAAGTAGGAAACCATGGCAACCATGAATACCTTCTTGAACTTGCCATTAACTTTGATGATGTTTGACTTGTAAAGGAACAACATGGTGCCAAATGCAATTAGCGTTCCCATTACAGCTTGTGAAACCAAGTTAGGGGCAGTCTCTGCATATGCAGTTGCATACATCTTGCTTAGGCCACCAAGGAATACACCTTCAGCAGCGCCGTATGCCAAAACTAATCCTGGGCTAACTTGCTTCTTGAAAATGTTTGCAAACGCAAGACCTAGACCAAGGAAGAAAGCGACGAAGGTAAGACCAGGGCTTGACCAGCCAACAAATGCGCCAACTAGCAAAAGCGCGAAAAGCATTCCGGTTTTTACGATGACATCATCCATAGTCAATCGAGCGCCAGAGAACTCTGGTTGGGTTAGTGAACCTTGCTCAATTGTTTCGCCGCCAAAGCTTTCGCCGGTTGCGCGAATTAGTACTGGATTACGACTTGCCATGATTTTCCTCCCGTGGGACGAGTATCGTCACCATCTGGCTTAATTTCTACCCTAAATATAACCCGTTAAACCTGAATTGGGCCTGACTTGCTGGCTAAAACTAGGTGTAGATGCTGTGGATTTGGTACCCCTGGTCGGACTTGAACCGACACTGGCACGATTTTAAGTCGTGTGCCTCTAACCGATTGGGCTACAGGGGCGTGGTGTTTTCCACCGCTTAATCCTGACAGGTATTGCCAGAACTTCCTAACTGGGGTTGGAAACTAGGGCTCGGGCAATGCCATCGAGGATGTCGCGTTCCGAAACGACAACTTCAGATAGGCCAGTTCGAGCCATAATTCGATCAAGTACCAATGCGCCCGAGCCAATTACATCAATTCGACCCTCGTGCATAGGACCTAAAGTTGCCCGCTGTGCCCGAGTCATAGTCAATAACTCCTGCGTCACGCGATGCACTTCGCTGGCAGAAATTCGACTGCCATGAATTACTTCTGAGTCATACTCAGTAAGACCTAATGCCAGAGCTGCAACTGTTGTTACCGATCCAGCAAGGCCTATCAAACTTTTTGCTTCCGCGATTGGAACGGCTTGGTAGGCCTGGTCGATTGCAGCATCAATGTCTGCGGTAGCTGCAGCGATTTGTTCCGGAGTTGCTGGGTCACTAACTAGGTGGCGCTCTGTCATGCGCACACAGCCAACATTTGTGCTGATAGCAGCTGTTGGTTTGGTTGTGCCCAGAACAAATTCAGTTGAACCGCCGCCGATGTCGACAACTAGGTAAGGCGCAATCGGTGCCGGATCGAAATTCAATAGATCAGCTGTTGCTCCCAAGAAGGAAAGTGCAGCCTCTTCGTCACCGCTGATGATGTCCGGCTCAATTCCTAATCGAGCCAGGATGCCATCAACAAACTCACCACGATTTGAAACATCTCGGCTTGCACTCGTTGCTACAAATCGAACTAGTTCAGGTTTGTGCTCTGCGATCAACTCTGCATAAGTATCTAGTGCTGCAAAAGTTCTAGCTAATGCGGCTTGCGAGAATTCTCCAGTTTTGTCTACACCTTCGCCTAAGCGAACGATAACCATAGTTCGAATGACATCAGTGAGTTTCCCGTTTTCGATATCTGCAATCAAAAGTCGAATCGAATTTGTACCGCAATCAATTGCTGCCACTCTCAATGTCATCACCTCCGCATGGTCCGGTCTGTCCCCAGTCTTTCAACATAGCCAGTGCCATGTCA
>WLGZ01000159.1 GCA_009702945.1 Actinomycetota bacterium
CAATTCCAGTGATCTGGAGCATGCGATCTGCCAGAGTTGATTTGCCATGGTCGATATGAGCAATAATGCAGAAATTTCGGATGATTTTGGGGTCTGTGGCACCTGGGGTTGGTGGGTTAATTGCCTTCGACACTCGCTCATAATCCCACACTTTCGCACAATTTGAGCATTCGGGTACTTCGCAGGTACTCTAGGGGTTCGAACACCAATAAACGAAGAGGCAAAAAGTGGCCAATATCAAGTCGCAGAAGAAGCGTATTTTGCAGAACGCTGCTGCCCAAGAACGCAATAAGGCAGTACGTAGCGCGCTAAAGACTAAGGTTCGTCGTTTCCGCGAGGCCCTAGCAACCGGTGATGAAGCAGCAACTGCTTCGGCACTTCGTGATGCTAGCCGTGCATTGGATAAGGCAGCTTCAAAGGGTGTAATCCACAAGAACCAGGCTGCTAACCGTAAGTCAGCACTTGCTTCAACAGCTGTAAAGAAGTAACTAATCTTTTAAAAAACCGCCTCCGGGCGGTTTTTTTTGCCCTAAAAGAGCACTATTCTTTTTGGCGCTCTAAGTCGAGCGCTATTCTTTTGGTGACCTAATTGCCATGAACTCTTTTTCCATGTGATACAAAGTTTGCGAACTTTCCAACGATCTTCCGCCCGGAATCGCAACGTCGTAAACCGTTCCCTTACTTGATCTATCCGCAAGTGCTAAAAGTCGAGCGGCGGCGGCAAGTTGGTCTGGGTGCCACTTTGCTTTTTGCGCACGCAGGAAGCGAAGTTTCCAAGGTGGGACTCCAACCATTGGTGCTAATTCGTTTTCACTCATGTTGGCTGGCGCGCTTGCGTATTTGATTAAGGAACGTAGGCCACTACTGATTGCAGATACTGCGGGAACTGCAGCGCTCGAATCATTAGCCATTGCCCAGCGGAACTTTTCTAGAAGTTCAACTGGTTGCGCATTCCACATCGCATCACTTAAATCCCAACCCATTACGCCAACAACGCCTGCGTAATACTGCGAGACTTCGACTTCATCAATTACATCTGCTTCGGTGTCAGCGCACAGCTGTGAGACCGCAGCTAGTAACTCACCTAGGCCTGAGCCAATCGAGGCTTGCAATGCGGTGATTGCACCAACTGTTGCTTTGCGATTGTGTCTGCGAAATTCTGCAATCAATGCTGCTTCTAAATCTTTAGCTTTTAACTCGCCGCAGGCTGCTTCTAGAACGTTTGCCTTCTTTATGGTGTCAAGCAACTTCTTTCCCTTGACTCCCCCTGGATGCGTTATAACTAAGCGAACATGTTCCGGAAGATCTGCAATTGCAGTTAGCAGAATTGCGCCAACATCATCTGTGGCTCCATCAATTCCTTGCACCACGATGACAGTTAGTTCGCCAAATAGGGAGGGTGAGAGTGCGTTTGCAAGTTCTCCAGCAGCAGATTCGTTGCTGGCAACTATGTCTTGGCGAACTGCAGCGGGGTCTGCTTTGCGAGCCGAAGCCATCACGCCTTCAATAACACGCTGGACCAAGATGGCTTCTTTACCAATAGCCAGCACCACGTGGGCTTGATCGGTAGCGGAAGCTTTAGCCATGACTTCAATATGTCACGAGCCCCTGACTATCTTCTGGTCGCCACCCGAATCTGGGAATCCTGAATCGAAACCGCCAAATCTCCCCCAAGGTCAGTGCGAAACACTTGGCTGCCTGTTAATTCATACAGAGAGATAGTTTCTGGAGCTGGGTGTCCATAATCATTGTCTTTACCTACTGAGATGAAAGCGACTTCTGCATTTGCCCAGCTGGCAAAATCACTTGATTGATATCGGGAACCATGATGCGCGACTTTGATGACATCAAAATCAGTTGCAGGTAAGTCTCTAACGATTTTGTCTTGTGCTGGTGGCTCGATGTCGCCTGCCAGGAGTATGGAAATGCCATTTACTTCAACAGCGATTGCCACGCTGGCATTATTAGCGTCACTGCCCTGGCCCAGGATCAATTCACTTGGCCAAATGCAAGTAAATGAAACACCATTGATTACAAATCGTTCTGGATAAGTCATGACAGTTGATTTTTGATTCAACCTGGCTAAAACATCATTTACAAATTCAGTGGTGCTTGGTGGGTCATTGAGTGGACTAACCCGAATCTGGCCAACCTCACGGTTACCGATTGCACCTTCCAGTCCTCCGACATGATCTGCATGAAAGTGCGTCAGCAGCAAAACTGGAATCCGCTTGATGCGAAGGTCAGATAAACATCTATCGATTGCTTTTGCATCTCCGCCAACATCTACAACCACGGCTTCATTTCGCCCTACGCGGATAACAGTTGCGTCACCTTGTCCAACATCGCAGGAAACCATAACCCAATTTGGAACTGGCCATTGTTTCAAGGTGAATGATGGATTAATCCATAGCAGCACAAGCGCAGCTAAAGCTATGGAGACTGACTGGCTTTGCTGCATCGCAGTTAGTCGCCGCCAAGCTAAACCAACTTGCACAACACCTGATGCTGAAAGTAACGCCAAGGCAATTCCAAATTTTCCAGCCGGCCATGGAATCACTAGCCAATCTATTGCTGAACTAAGTTGCGCCACGATTGCAATCAGATGGGCAAAGCAACCTGCAACCCAGGCAATGGCAGTTCCAAGAACCTGTGACAACGGAGTCACTAATGCTGCTAGTAATCCCAGAACCATAGCTGGACCAGCAAGCGGAACTGTCAACATGTTTGCGGGGATTGAACTTAAGGAAATCGGTGATCCAAGTGCTACCAAGATGGGGAACACTGAAAATTGGGCTGCGATAGTTACGGTCAAGGTTTGGATGATCCAGAGTGGCACTCGCTTTGGAATCGTGCGATCCAAAAAAGTTTGGATCCGATTAACCCAGAGAATTAGACCTGCCGTTGCTGCAACGGAAAGCGCAAAGCCGTAAGACACGGCTAGCCATGGATCCAATGCAACTAAGGCAATTACCGCAACACTTAAAGCAGGCACTGGAGATCGATTTGATTTGGAATAAGTGGCAGCCAAAGCAACTAGTCCCATGACAGTTGCACGCAACACACTTGGTTGTGGCCTAACTAAAACTACAAATGCAAGCAGCGCGATAACGGTGGCGAAGTATTGCCAATTTCGATTTACTCGAAACCCGCGCAGGACTGCCAGGACTACAACAATTAACAGTGTGACGTTTGTTCCAGACACTGCAATTAGATG
>WLGZ01000016.1 GCA_009702945.1 Actinomycetota bacterium
GCAGTAAACATCGGAGAAGCAAAATGACAAATGAAATTGAGAACGTGCGAAACGTATTGTGCGAATGGTACGTGGCCATGGAGAATCACGATACAAAAAAACTGGCAGCAGCACTAAGCGATACATTTTTACTAATCGAGCATGATGAATTGCTTGATGGAAAGTATCTAATCGAAATGTTGTCCGGTGAAGAAGATTCAACTCTGGTAGCCAATCTTCATGATTTCCACATCACAGTTTCCGGGGACACAGCGTGGAGTACTCATCGCAACAGTGAAGTCTTTACTTCGCCTACCAAAGAACCACTTGCATTAGAGTTCCTTGAGACTGTGGTTTTGATCAAAAAAGATGGTAACTGGCTGATGGATCGCTACCACGCCACAAGATTGTCACCTGCTGAAATCTAGAGCGCAAGCCACCCACCATCGACCGGTAGATACGTACCGGTGATGTAAGACGCTTCGTCAGAAAGCAAGAATGCGCACACCCCTGCTATGTCATCAGTTGTTGCGGGCCTACCGATAGGAATTCGCTCGCGCAACCATGCACCACGAACCGGGTCATCAATCGACGCCTGACTCATTGGTGTAGCAACCGGACCTGGGCCTACTACATTTATGCGAACTCCAAACTTTGACCAATCAACAGCTAGTGCGCGTCCTAGCTGAAGTACCGCTCCCTTAGAGGCTGTGTAGGCAGCATTGCCACCATAACCAACGGTTGAGAGGATCGAGCCCATTAGAACAATCGATCCTGAGGCTTGCGGGACCATAACTCGGCCGGCAGCACGGGCCACCAAGAATGACCCAGTTACATTTACTCGCATTGTCTTTTCAAAAACTTCAAGAGTCATTTCGCGAGCGTCTACAAAGGATTCTTCAATCCCAGCGCAATGCACTACCCCATCAAGTCGCCCGTACTCAGCAATTGTCGTTGCAATAAGTGCGTCAACCTCAGATTCATTAGTGACATCAGCAGCTATGCAGATACCGCCCGTGAGATCCTTCATCTCTTGAAGTTGTGCTGATGCAAAATCAGTGCAAACTAATTGGTCACCACGCTCTGCAAGCTTTAAGGCTGTGGCTCTACCAATTCCGGAAGCAGCGCCAGTTACTAAGGTTACTTTTTTGGTATTCATTTTCTACCTACCGATGTGTCTAATCTATTGAGGAAGTCTTCAACAACTGGATAAAACAAATCTGGTGTTTCAAGATGGGCACTGTGCGAAGCCCCAGGCACTAAGTACCATTCGGCACCTGAAATTCCATTAACAAGAGTGCCCATAACTTCTGGAGTTGCCTCATCAAATTCACCAGAGATACAAAGTGTTGGTGCCGAAATTTCCTTGAGTCTGGGCCTAACGTCCCAATTCTTAAGTGGTGTCATAGCGCCACCACTATCAAACTCAGATCCACCTGCCATTACTTTGTATACCTCGTTGTCACTAGCCAATGCCGCTTCCGCCAATTGAACGCAATCGGGAAGTGGATCAAGGCGGCAAACAAATCTGCGATTGAACTCATGCTCGGCCGTTTTGAATTCCGGAGATTCCGTATCGTTTGTAAGTCGAGCTTTTCTAATCGTTGCTTGAATCTCTTCAGGCAAGGTTGCAACTAATTTTTCAGTTGCAACTGTCCATTCCGCAATGCTTGCCAAAGTTGAATAAAGGATTAGTCCCTTAAGTCCAACAGGCTGAGTAAGTGCAAACTCAATCGCGAGCATTCCGCCCCAGGAGTGACCAAGTAACACATATTCCTCTAGTTCAAGTTCAGCAACTAGCGCTTCTAGCTCACGAACAAAAAGATCTATTACGAACATTGATGAATCGTGAGGAATGTCCTTAAGGGAGGATTTTCCGCAACCAATTTGGTCATACCTAACAAGTGCACGATTCGATTTCGCTAGTACTTCCATCGGCTCCATGGAAAAGGAAGGATACCCAGGTCCACCGTGCAACAAAATGACTGGAATGCGATTTGACTGCGTACTTCCAGTTACTTGATACCAAGTTGAGAAGCCATTAAACGAAACTCGACCCTCTTTGATAAGCGTGTTGGGTGATACATGCTGTGACTCATTCATAAATAATCAATTTCTGTCATTCTTAATTAGTCACCTAGAGGCATAGTTAGCTTTGTCGGGGAATCCTTGCTGTGTAGCACTCTCAGGTTGACTTCAGGATGGTCTAGCAGCCCATCTCCGTTAGGGATTATCATTGCAGACCATGGAGACCTAATGGTTAGACGTAGACGCGACCCTTGCGCAATTGTGCGAGAGCAGAATCTAAAGTCATCCAGCACAATTACATTGCGTTCCTCGACAAGTAAGGATCCTTGTGCAGTGGTGTTAAATCTGCTCAATCTAGCTAATTCGCTCGATAGGAATATTGAGGAACCATCTGGTCGAATCTCGTGAAGTAAAACCGAAAGATCTGCTTCTGGTTGATCGGGAATGATCTCGAGGCTTAGCTTTGGTTTTCCCGCCATTGTCACTGGTGCTTCAAAAGGAGCTGAATGATAAATCAATCCATTGCCATCCACGGTAACGGTAAAGATCTGGTTTGTTGGATCGTTACCACCCTGCGTCATCAGCAAACTGTTGTAAGAAGGAGGAAACAATTGATTATCAATGTTCGCACTGGGGCGAGGAATCAGTTCCAGGTCTAGAGCCCTGGCATCTTTTGGATCTAATGTAAGTAAATATTCTGGGCTATCCACTGCATCGGGAGTCAACCAACCCGAATGAAAAACATCATTCTTGCCAGGTGAGGACTTCAGATTTAAATCCATGAAATCTTTTGTTGCCGCTTGAAACGAAGGATTTGCCCGCCACTCTTCAGCTCCAGCAACGTAATAAACAAAGCGGTCAGACAAGAGCTTTGGTTTTTCTTCCCCAAACAATATGTGGCGAAACCAATCGGCTCGAAGTGCACGCATTGACAACTTTGCTGCTTCTGCAAATTGCAGCTCGCCTACCGAATTTTCACCAGAATCAGTTCCAGCATGATCCCAGGGGCCAATTAATAGATGACTCTTAGCCAATGCTGAATTAGATGCTAGTTGCTCAAATCGCTGCCAATGATAAATCGTTCCTGGCATGCAGTCATCATGAGTGCCAGTAATAGTCAAGATCGGAACGTCTAGATCTGTTAACTGCTCATCACTGGCAAAATACTCAGACCAATTTTCTAGTCCTGGCTCTTCTGCAGATTTGCGTAGGAACTCATTTTGTGACACACCGAATGATTCTCCTGCCGTCCAAACTGGGCGACCTTGCTCTATTGCTTGACGAATCTCCTGAGCCCAGAGTCCACCATCAATTCCTGATTGGTGGTAGGCGGCATTCCCCCATACGCATGCTGCCCACTTGTATTCAAAGATATTTGGAACCCCGCCTCGAGGAATATCTATTGCGAGTGCAAAAGCGGCCGCTGGTGAGGCAGCGACAACTGCCGGATGCTTTTGTGCAAGGAATGACCACTGATTCATACCTGTATAGGATCCACCAAACAACACGACGCGTCCGTCATTCCATCTTTGTTGGGTAATCCACTCGGCAAGATCAAAGCCGTCAAATGCATTGATGAGCATATGAGTAAAGTCACCCTCGGAGTCCCCTCGGCCTCGAACATCCGCTACAACATATGCCAATCCACGCTTGGGGAAAAACTGTCCATCGCCGTGTGCGTGGTCGATTGTGTAAGGGGTTATTTCCATCACAGCTGGGATTGGGCCGGCAGCGTCTCTTGGCAGATACACAGCCACATTCAGACAAATCCCATCACGCATAGGTACTCGGGCGCGGAATAGGCGAAGGTTATGCGAAGGTCCGTAATCAACATTTGTATCGCTAAACACTGGCATGGCAATTCCTTTCATTGATAGTTATCGTAAGAAACTTTTGTTAGGAGATTAACATAACCCGGCAGTTGTTTTGGCGGAATCCAAAAATCTATTGTTGCCCTTGATTTACGCGAATTAACAGATCACTCAGTTTGTCAAAGCTTCGAACTCATCATCCGGCTTAGATAATTGGAATTTCTAACTCTTCAACTATTAATCGCTCTAATCGGGCGACGTGCGCCATGGTATCGGCGCGAATTTCGGATGAAACCTGTCTCGAATAAGCGGCATTCAATGCTTCGTCACTTTCGAACCATTGCTCTGCAACACCGTCCCACTCACAATCAAATGTTGGTTTACCGGCAAAGCTATCTGGACGACCAAAGTTGACGACGTACTTCCGCAAACCTGGTGCGGTACGGGCTACTGGAACATGAGATTCGAGCCACCAATTTTTGAACTGCTCGTCTGTTAGGTGATCCGCTTTTTTGAGAAGCCAGACTATCTTGACCATTT
This sequence comes from Actinomycetota bacterium, assembly GCA_009702945.1. Lineage (GTDB taxonomy): Bacteria > Actinomycetota > Actinomycetes > S36-B12 > UBA5976 > UBA5976. Next base: position 4,359 of record WLGZ01000016.1, read on the forward strand.
ACAACACCTCACTAGAAATATTCATTCCATTTACTTAAAACGCTTTACACTTTGCGTAATTTTATTATGATAATAGCCTATTACCGATTATGAATCACGGATTGGGGTCTAGGCAGATGCCTATTACAGGAAATGATCAGCTTGCCGCTGTTAGCGATGAGGTTCTAGAAGCCGACTTTGTAGTTATTGGAAGTGGCGCGGCTGGACTTACTGGTGCGATAACCGCACGTCGCCGAGGACTATCAGTCACTGTACTTGAAGCGCAAGACGTTGTTGGCGGCACAACAGCTAGGAGTGGCACCTGGATCTGGTCCCCCAACAATCGTTGGATGCGAGAAGCAGGATTTACTGACGAACGTGATGATGCCATTCGATACATGGCGCGATTATCATTTCCAGATCGCTACCAAGGTGAAGCAGAGCGTTTTGGACTAGATGCTCATGAATTTGAAATGTTAAATACTTTCTATTCAACATCAGGATTAGCTCTTGAAGAACTTGCAGAAGCTGGAGCACTTGATCCGGTCGTTAAAGACAATGCGCCTGATTACTTTGCTGACCTTCCGGAAGATAAAGCACCTTATGGACGTGTCATTGTTTCGCGAGGCCGTGCCCGGCCGGATCAATTAACTGGAGCTGAATGGGTTCTTGATTTACGCGATTCTGCCTTGCGTTTAGGTGTTGATATTCGATACGGATATCGAGTTTCTGATGTTATTCAAAGCGGTGAACGTGTGACGGGAGTTATTGGTAAAAATAAAAACCGCACCTTCGCTGTTCATTCAAAGCGTGGAGTCCTCTTTGCAACCGGTGGCTTTACGCATAATCCCGAGTTAATGAGTGATCACATGTCTTCCCCAGTGAGAATTGGTGGCGCATCCAAAGGTTCTCGTGGTGACTTCATGCGCATTGGGGCATCGCTAGGAGCAAAGCTACATAACACAGCAGCTGCCTGGCTCGCACCAATTCCACTTGAAGCACTTGTTCGTGATCCCGAATCTGTCACAACAAATATTTTTGCATTACGCGGTGACAGTATGGTTCTCGTTAACAAATATGGTCAGCGTACTGTTAATGAGAAATTGCCTTATCACGAACTTGGACGTTCAATGTTGCGCTGGGATGCCATGGAGGCCGAGCATCCTGATCTACGTATGTATATGATTTTTGATAAATCAGCACGCGTGCACTTCTCTGATGGAACAAGCGGCAATCCAATAAAGCCTCTAAACGAGCATGACCCAAATCTTGTTGAAGGTGAAACTCTGGATGAACTTGCTTCTGCGATAAGACGCCGAATTGAAGATCTTGGTCCGGTTGCAATGGCCAGCTTAGAACTTTCGTCAGATTTTGAAATAGGCCTCAAAGAAACAATTGAAGAATTCAACAAGCATGCTGCAACCGGAACGGATCCAAACTTTAATAGAGGCGAATCCGCAATCGAGCTTTTCCGCAACGGACCTGCTCGCCCTGGAAATGATAAGAACCCAGCGCTATTCCCCTTTGATGAAACTGGTCCTTACTACGCTTTGATACTTGCACCTGGAACTTTAGATACCAAAGGTGGTCCAGCCATTGATAGCGAAGCGCGTGTTCTTCGCGCAGTAGATGGCAAACCAATTCCCGGATTATTTGCAGCAGGAAATTGCGCAGGATTTCCTTCAGGTCAGGCTTATTGGGCTGGTGGCGCAACTATTGGACTAGCGGTTACATTCGGATATCTTGCAGCGCTTAATGTTTCAGCAAATTAATTGAGGAGACACTCACAAGATATGCACGGATTTACGGTAGATCTGTTCGAGAGTCGCTGTGTTGTGGTGACGGGTGCAGCACGTGGCATCGGACGGGCGACCGCTTTGGCATTTGCCGAACATGGCGCGGCGCTCGTGCTGGTAGACCGCGACACCAACGTACTCGAGGCCACGGCGCGAGAGGTGCTAGCCGCAGGAGCCCCGTCATGCCGGACACTACTTTGCGACCTTGGCGTCGAGCAGCAGCGGAACGATCTGATCCGCAGTCTTGAGCAGGAGAGTCGGATCGACATCCTGATCAACATTGCAGGGGTCTTTGAACGCACGACTGATCCCTCCGCCTGGGACGGCGAACTTTGGCGCAGGGCGCTTTCAGTGAATTTGGATGCCGTGGCGCATCTGTCCTATGGGTGTGTCACCAGCCTCACCAAGACCCAAGGCGCCATCGTCAACGTGGCCTCCACTCGCGCCTTCTCAGCTGCCGCTGGGGCGGCGGCCTACACCGCATCGAAAGCGGCCATCGTTGGCCTGACACATTCGCTTGCCGTCGACCTTTGCCGACAGGGTATCCGAGTGAATACGGTTGCACCTGGGGAGATAGCAACAGGCATCGCTAGCGCCGATCCCGACATCGTGGCTGAGCTTGTTGGCCGCAGTCCGATGCGGCGGCTTGGTGAGCCGGTTGAAGTCTCGTCGGTGATTCTCTTCCTGGCAAGCCCACTGGCGTCGTTCGTGACTGGGGCCACTTGGCGGGTCGACGGCGGATTCATGAGCGCCTGAGACAACAAGAATGGACTCAGTTATTAGCCATCTCAAGACCTTCAATTAAAGGGTTAAGTCAACATTTATTGGTACAGATAGTAGACGAGTCCGTCTGTAAGTCGTAAACAGTAACGCTATTTAGAGCCAACAATTCAATCAATTTCATTAAGTGATCGAACTGCCAACTCGCTGAGCAGGGCAGTTCCGCGATACAACACTGCATCATCAAACATAGCTCGTGGTGAATGATTTACTTCAGACTTAGTAAAGTCTTGATCAACCGATGCACCAAGGAATACATAAGAGCCATGAACTGCTTCTAAAACACGTGAATAATCCTCAGCTCCAGCAACTGCGTGTGGCATATCCTCATAACCTTCATTGCCAAAGAGTTCAGCAGCTACCTTGCCAACAAATTGTGCTTGTACATCATTATTAACTGTGACCGGATACTGCTCGACAACTTTAACTTCAGCCTTAAGCCCATAGCCCTTCGCAATTGATTCGCATAAACGCACCGCCTCTATCTTGATGCGATCTCTATTCTCAGGCGAGAATGTGCGAATCGTGGCCTGGAACTCTGCCGTATCAGGAATGATGTTTGCTTTAGTACCCGCATGAAATTGCCCAACAGTAATTACTACAGGATCGAAAGCATCAAAGGAACGAGTGATCAATAGTTGTAGCGCGCTGACCATTTCAGCGGCAACTGGAATCGGATCTTTAGCTGTATGAGGTTGTGAACCATGTCCGCCCATGCCAACAACGGTTACATGTATTTCATCGGCAGATGCCATCATCGTTCCGGGTTTAGTAGTGAAAACTCCACTTGAAATCGCAGATGACAAGACGTGAATTCCGTAAGTTCTATCGGCTTTCCTGCCACTTGCAGTCAGCACGCCTTCTTTAATCATATGGCCCGCACCATCGTGGCCTTCTTCGCCAGGTTGAAACATAAAGACCACATCGCCGTTGAGCTGTGACTTGTTTTTCACTAGTAGCTTGGCTGCGCCAATTAACATCGCTACATGTAAGTCATGACCACACGCATGCATGGCACCATCAATCTGACTCTTATATGAAACATCAGCAAGTTCAGTAACGGGGAGGGCATCCATATCTGCGCGCAACAAAACAGTCTTGTCAGATTTGCCAGCTCGAAGCACAGCGGTCACGGAACTAAGTGCTTTTCCAGTTGTAATCTCAAGGCCTAAACCATCGAGGGCGGCCAAAATTTTCGCCTGAGTCTTGGGTAGGTCCAATCCAATTTCTGGTTCTTGATGAATGTGTCGGCGAATTGCAACTAAATCGCCTTGGATTTCACTGGCTTCAGCAAGAAAATCAGACACTCTAAACCCCTCGTTAATTCAATCCTTCGGGTAATCATAATTCCCTTGGAATCTAATGTCTATGAAATTGATCTACATGCCATAAGACGTATTCGGCGCGGGCGATAGCCATCTAATTAAATAATTGGTTACTCAATCATTTGGATGCACATATAGATATGTAGCAAATGCTTTGAATGAAAATTACTTTCTGCGCTTAAGTCCAGGAATTATCGCTGGAACTTTAGCCATGTATTCGGCATATCCCTTGTACTTTGCCGAAAGCAATACTTCTTCCCAGCGCATTTTGTAAGTCAACAAAACAGCAAGTGCTACCCAGATAATGATCTGCGCCCACACGCCACTTGAAATCACAAGTCCAAGGGTGATTATTAAAAGTCCTAAATAAATCGGATGTCGCATGATGCTGTAGACGCCGGTTGTTACCAGTACGCCATCAGCATTTGGTACCGGATTCGCCGTTAATGACTTTCCTAGTCCCCTAAATCCTGTAAACAGTAGAACTAGTCCAATGGCGATTAGTACGGTGCCAGCGATATTTAACCACGGCGCAACAGTTGCGCTATCCGGGAAAATGGCCAACACAATGATCAAAGCAAACTGCAGAAAGACCAGTCTCTTACCTTTTTGCAAATCATCCATACTCAAATTCTACCCGTCAATAAATCGCGCTAACCTCTATGTGTGATCAAAAAGCTTTCGGCCAGCCTTATAGCAGCACTGCTAATTACTGGCTGCGGTGTTGAGATTCCAGCAGGATATCGACCTTCGCAAAGCGCGGTGCCTAATGCTTCGATTACTGAGGTTCCAATTGATCAACGAACTGAGCCAATTGAAATATCTGGTCCTGGCCTTAATGGCGGCACTATCACCACTGGAGACATGTCAGGCATTGTCATAGTTAATGCTTGGGCCTCTTGGTGTCCCCCATGTCGCGAAGAATGGCCCATCTTTGTTGAAATTCAGAATGAATTTCCTGAGGTAAACCTGCTTGGCCTAAATGAAGCAGACGATAAAGGCGCAGCCGCTGATTTCTTAAGTTCCCAAGAAGGCAGCTGGCCTCACATTAGCGATCCAAACCAAGCAATTGCTGCAAAGGCGGATGTCGTACAAGCTAGTTACTTACCTGGCACCATAATTCTGGACAAGCAACACCGAGTTGCAGCCAAATTCATCGGACCCGTCAATAAAGAGGATTTAACGCGAATCCTGAATCAACTCGCCTCCGAATGAGGGATTTTGGCGAAGAGTGGTTGAATAGAGATATGGCTAATTCACCTAAAGAGGAAGATCCAACCAAAGCGGCTTTTCTTGCAGCACTGGAAAAGAAGAAGTCACAAGGCACTAAGGGAACAAGCGCTGGCACAACTGCCGAAAACGCTAAAGCTAAATCTTCTGGCCCAACTGCTCGTCGAATTGAACGTCGCCGAAGCGGCAGCTCTTAAACTCGAATTCGAGAACCTGTCGGATCAAATACCGCATCTGGCATAACTACTGCGCTGACTTTTCGGCCACCACATGCAATTGAAACAGTTTGTCCTTCTTTGGTATCTATTGGAAGCCAGGCAAGCGCAACAGGCGCGCCAACCGACCAACCAAACTCAGCGCTAGTTACGTAGCCAACGTTTTTATCGCCAATAAACACTGGCTGACTTACTGTTGGGACTAGATCAACTTCCGAAAGCTGCAGAGTTCGCAGTCTTCGAGTTGCAGGTTTAGCGGATGCGTTTAGGCCAATGTGTTCACCATCTGCGCGCACTGCAAACTCAAGGCCGGCGCTCGTTGGGGTGTCTTCGCGACTCATGTCGCTACCCCAGGCTCGGTACCCCTTTTCCAAGCGCAAACTAGTTAAAGCACTTCGACCGGCTGGGATGGCGCCAACTTTTGTTGCTTGTTCCATGATTGCCTTCCAAAGCTTCTTTCCACCTGAAACATCGCAAGCTAGTTCCCAGCCGAGTTCGCCAACGTAAGAAACTCGAACAGCAGTTACATCAACTCCAGCAACCGAAGTTTCTTTAGCGGAAAAGTACTTAAAGGTGTCATTAGTTAAGTCAGTATCTGTTATCGGTGACAAAATTTCTCGGGCAGCTGGTCCCCACACAGCGACGCAGGTTGTGCCATTGGTGATGTCTGCAATCTGCACATCAAATCCGCTAGAGATTGACTTGAGCCAAGCTTCATCACGTGGACTATTGCCACCAACTAAGAATCGATCATCAGCTAGTTGGCTGATAGTTACATCCGAAACAATGCCTCCATTGTGATCCAAAAGCATTGTGTAAGTTACTGACCCGACTCCCCGAGCAACATTACGAGCAGCCGCGCGATCCAAGAAGGCACCAGCGTCAGGGCCAGTAACAGAAATTCGGCGAAGTGAAGTCATGTCAAAGATGCCGGCTACTTCACGAGTGCGAAGGTGTTCAGCGCCAGCAATTGGTGACCAGAACTTGCTAGACCATGTATCGCGCTCCGGAACACTCATTCCAGCAAGCAATCCTGCGTTTGATTCATACCAACGCGGACGCTCCCAAGCAGAGGTATCAAAGAAAGCAGCACCTAGCTTTTCTTGCTCGCCATAAAACGGAGACATCCGAACCCCGCGTGGGCTAGTTGAAGGTTCGGCGGGATGATGAATTGCATAAGTATCGATGTATGCGTTGTCACAACGTTGCGCAAAGTCCGCCAGGACTAGTTCAGCATCATCAAAGCGAGTTAAATCTGCTGGAGCGAAATCGATGTCAGGTGCGAGTCCACAAATTGCTTGCGCCAAGGAACGTGCTGCACCAATGGAATGCGTTGCCCAGAGACATTCAAGTATCCAAAGTCCTTCAACACTTGGTGCTGGACCCATTAGCGGAAAGCCATCGGCGGAATATGGGAAGACACCGTTGTAAGCCTGTTCATATTTCAAACCAGATAAAACTGGCATTACTTCTAGCGTCTCCACCCAGGCTTGATCCCAATCAACTTGAGTAAATGGCAACTTAGATGGGTCATCTAGCGTGGCAGCGTTGTTGACCATGTCGGAATCACTTACGGGTAGCGCGCGATGGTTAAACGAACCGATTCCGGCTTTGTCACCTTCGTCGCGCACATAAGTTCCCGCTTCATAAATTCGCACAAACGGAACACTTGCGTCACCATCTCGGCCTTTCGCCAGCACAGACACCGGCTCGGTAACTGCGTATTGATGTTCCATGGAAACTAAAGGCAAAGTCACGCCAGCTGTGGAGGCTATGGAACTTCCCCATCCACCAGCAGCAATGACAACCAAGTCAGCCGGGATCACACCTGTTGCAGTTCTTACGCCAGTAACTTTTGATCCCACAGTTTCAATTCCTGTAACCGTGGTGTTGCCAACAAATGTTGCGCCATTTGATTGCGCGCGTTCGCCTTGAGCTTGCGCTCCCCTAAGTGCTTTGCCAATTCCTTCACCAGTTGTGTGAAAGCCACCGATGAAAGTTGTCGGATCTAACAATGGATTTAAGTTTGCGCATTCTTCAGGTGACAACATCTCGGCACTAAATCCCCAAGATGCAGCAAATTCAGTGCGGCGAACCAAGTAATTGAGACGTTCCGGAGTTAGCGCGACTTCGATCGAACCAACTGGATAAAAGCAAGGATCCCCAGCAACATCCATGCTTAAAAGCTTTGTAATTGTGTAATCGGCAAATCGATGCATCATTTTTGAAGTGCTGGTGCGAGTTACTAAACCTGGCGCATGTGAGGTAGCGCCACCGGTTTTCCAGATTGGTCCCTGATCAACAACAGTCACATTACGCTGTCCAAGTTGCGTCAACTCATCGGCTAACCCCGTGCCGGCAATACCCGCGCCAACGATAACAATCTTTAGATTTGCCAACTCAATCTCCACAATTTGGTGTTGCGAGAATGCTATCTAATATTCCAATCTGCTACCTTTTAAGTGGCCAAATCGAAGATTTCGAATTGGTTTTGTTGTTCTCTACGGAGGAAGAATGACTTCAACAACTGCTGCAAAGCGTCCGGGTATGGTGACGTTCCTGGCGGCCTTGATCTGGCTTATCGCAATCTTTAACGTTGGATTCGGTGTTCTAATGGTCCTTTCGCCAATCGGTGAAAACCCAACAGTGCTTAGCGCTGCTGGTGGACTTTCTATCGAAATCTCAACTTTCTACCTATTACTAAATGGCCTGCTATCGATCGTGCTTGGCCTTATATATGTAACTATCTCCAAGATGATCCTGATCGGTTCCCGATCAGCTCAGGTCGTTATTCAGGCACTTGCTGTAATCAA
>WLGZ01000160.1 GCA_009702945.1 Actinomycetota bacterium
CGTTTGGAATTTGGGGACTGCTTGTTTACTTATCAACTATCTGGTTAAAGAAATACAAGCAAGGACCTTTAGAAAAACTCGTGCACTCTGTGACAAAAGATCGATAGGGAAAAGGAGATCCAATAATGGAATACATCGAACAGTGGGGCCTTCTGGGAGTTTTCTTTGCAACTGCGGTACCACTTGTAGATGCGGTAGTAATGGTGCCAATGGCGATTGCCTTTGGATTGAACCCAACTCTTACCGTAATCCTTGCCACCGCTGGCGATGCGATCGCAATTCTTGTCTTTGCTTTCCTTAGTTCCAGTATTCGCAGCCGAATCATCAGGCGGCGTGAAGCCAAGGGAAAGACTGGGGAATCACCACGGTTTGAAAAGGCTGTGCGAACCTTCGATAAGCATGGGATCTATGCAGTTGCATTAACTGCACCAGCCCTGATTGGCACCCAGATTGCTGCGATGGCATCTGTTGCAGCCGGAGTTAAGCCAGGACGAGCCTCGGCACTCATCATTTTCAGCACATTGATTTGGTCCGCGGCAATCGCCATCGCAATGGTTGCCTTTGACGTAAGGCTAGATCTTTCCTAGTCACTACTTCTGGACGGATTGACCTAGCCTTCAGTCCAATTCCCTCAAATTGAGGATCTGAACAGCCCTTGTAGACTCGGACGGTAATGCCCGATTGAAAGGACCTGCGATGTCAGATTCAGGAAAGTGCCCAGTAGCTCACGGAGCGGTAACCGAAGTTGGTACCTACAACATGGCTTGGTGGCCAAAGGCTCTTAATTTGGACATTTTGCACCAAAATGACAAAAAGACCAACCCACTTGGTGAGGACTTCAATTACCAAAAAGAAGTTCAGACTTTAGATTTTGCTGCCTTGAAAAAGGACATGCACGCATTAATGACTGATAGCCAGGATTGGTGGCCAGCTGACTGGGGTCACTATGGCGGCTTGATGATTCGTATGTCATGGCACGCAGCTGGTACTTACCGCACAGCCGACGGTCGTGGTGGCGCCGGAACCGGCAACCATCGCTTTGCACCACTTAACTCCTGGCCAGACAATGCCAACCTTGATAAGGCTCGCCGCTTACTTTGGCCAATCAAGAAGAAGTATGGCAACAAAGTCAGCTGGGCTGACCTTATGGTTCTTGCTGGAAGCATTGCATACGAATCGATGGGGCTAAAAACTTTTGATTTTGGTTTTGGTCGCGCAGATACTTGGGGTTCAGAAAAAGACATTTACTGGGGCTCAGAAACTGAATTCTTAGCACCAAGTGAAAACCGTTACGCCGACATTAGTAATGCATCTACTTTGGAGAACCCGCTTGCCGCAGTTCACATGGGATTGATCTACGTAAACCCTGAAGGCGTAAACGGAGTTTCTAACCCATTAATGACTGCCGCGCACATTCGTGAGACTTTTGCGCGCATGGCCATGAACGATGAAGAAACTGTTGCGCTAACTGCAGGTGGTCACACCGTTGGTAAAGCACATGGCAATGGCAACGGCGCACTACTTGGACCTGAGCCAGAAGGTGCTGATGTTTGGGAACAAGGCCTTGGTTGGAATAACCACACCAAGCGTGGAATTGGTCGCGACACTGTAACTAGTGGCATCGAAGGCGCCTGGACAACTCACCCGACTAAATGGGATGACGGTTACTTCGATTTGTTGTTCAAGTACGAATGGGAATTAAAGAAGTCTCCAGCTGGTAAACAGCAATGGGAACCGATCAACATCGCTGAGGAAGACAAACCAGTTGACGTTGAAGATCCGTCAATTCGTTACAACCCAATCATGACTGATGCTGACATGGCGATGATTAAAGATCCGATCTATCGCGAAATCAGTGAGCGCTTCCGTGATGATCAGGACTACTTGTCTGAAGTATTTGCACGCGCTTGGTTCAAGCTAACTCACCGCGACATGGGACCAAAGGCACGCTACATCGGTCCAGATGTTCCGGCTGAAGATTTGATTTGGCAGGATCCAGTTGCTGCAGGCAGCACGAGCTATGACGGTGATGCAGTTAAGTCACAGATCGCTGCATCTGGCCTATCTGTTTCTGACATGGTTTCAACTGCTTGGGATAGTGCTCGCACCTTCCGTGGTTCAGATCTTCGTGGTGGTGCAAACGGAGCTCGTATTCGTTTAGCTCCACAAAAAGATTGGCAGGGTAATGAACCAGAGCGTTTGACTCGCGTGCTTTCAGTTCTTGAACCAATTGCTGCAAAGTCAGGCGCAAGCTTGGCTGACGTGATCGTGTTGGCAGGAAATGTTGGTGTTGAACAGGCAGCTAAGGCTGGCGGCCAGGACATCAAGGTTCCATTCAAGGCAGGGCGTGGCGATGCAACTGCGGAAAACACCGATGTTGAATCATTTGCACCTCTTGAGCCAGTCGCAGACGGTTTCCGTAACTGGCAAAAAGATGACTATGTAGTTACTCCGGAAGAATTGCTACTTGATCGTGCGCAGTTGCTTGGTTTAACTGCTCCGGAAATGACAGTTCTTATTGGTGGCATGCGTGCAATCGGAACAAACTACGCCGGAACAAAGCATGGTGTGTTCACAGATCGCGAAGGCGCATTGACTAATGACTTCTTCGTGAATCTAACTGACATGGGATTTGCTTGGGAGCCAGCAGGCGAGAACCTTTACAACATCCGTAGTCGCAAGACTGGCGATGTTAAGTTCACCGCAACTCGCGTTGACTTAGTGTTCGGTTCAAACTCAGTACTTCGAGCTTACGCCGAGGTTTACGCCCAAGACGACAACCAAAAGAAGTTTGTTAACGACTTCGTTGCCGCCTGGGTAAAGGTTATGAACGCTGACATGTTCTAAGAAGTATCTAAAAAACGGCGCTCAGAAATGGGCGCCGTTTTTTTGTTTGCCAAACCTGCCAGAAATGCAGGAGGAGTTAGCGGATACTTAATTTATGACCAAATACACCGCAGGCCGTGGGCTTGGAATTATGTTGATAGTTGCAGGCGTTGCGCACTTTGTTGCACCAGCCGGATTCGACAAGATCATTCCACCAGCACTTCCATTTGAACCAAGATTTTGGACGTACCTAAGTGGCGCAGCCGAGTTAACAATTGGCGCAATGATGTTCGCCCCAATGTCAAAGACATTATTTGGTAAACCAATTCGCCAACTAGGTGTTTGGGCCGC
>WLGZ01000161.1 GCA_009702945.1 Actinomycetota bacterium
ATATTTCTCTAGCCAAAGACCGTAACGAGGTAACTGGCATTGTGGCTGCATACGTGCAGTGGCATTTAGAGCGAGGACTCAGATCGCTGCCGTTAGTTGATCGGCAAGCCACCTGATTATGAAAGACTTAAACCATGTTGCTGAACCCACCACCACATTCTTCTGGGGTCAAGCCACCAAAGATTCAACCTGACTTAATTCCAAATCACATCGCTGTCGTAATGGATGGCAATGGCAGGTGGGCCAAAGAGCGGGGGCTACCTCGAACTGCTGGACATGAAGCTGGCGAAGCAAGTTTGATGGACTGCATTTATGGCTCATTGGAGCTTGGGGTTAATTGGTTATCTGCTTACGCATTTTCAACCGAAAACTGGCGACGATCTCCAGAAGAAGTTCGATTCCTAATGAACTTCAATCGCGACGTCATTCGCAGACGCCGTGACGAAATGAATGACATGGGCGTTCGCATCCGCTGGGCAGGTAGACGACCAAAGCTGTGGCGTTCGGTAATTGAAGAACTCGAAGCTTGCGAGAAACTAACTGCAAAGAACTCAAAGCTAACTGTGACCATGTGCGTTAACTACGGGGGACGCGCTGAGATTGTTGATGCAGTTTCTGCCATCGCGCAGCAAGTTGCCGATGGAAAAATTGATCCCAAGAAAGTTACTGAAAAAACAATTAAGAAATATCTAGACGAGCCAGATATGCCAGATGTTGATTTATTCGTTAGATCAAGCGGGGAACAGCGACTAAGTAACTTCTTGCTATGGCAAAGCGCTTATTCGGAATTTGTCTTCTTACCAACGCTTTGGCCAGACTTCGATCGTCGCCATTTATGGCATGCCTGCGAAATTTACGCCTCGCGGGATCGTCGTTACGGGGGAGCTGTACCTAATCCACTTCCGAAGGATTAGCTGTTCTTGCAAGATCGGCAGATGCCGGTAATTTCAAGCGTGTGATTGATTTCGGTAAATCCGTTATCTATGCCAACTTGCTTAGCCCAAACTTCTAACGCTTCGCCCGTTATCTCAATGGCAAGTCCACATTGCTTACAAGTTAGATGATGATGGTGATTGGCACTGCAAAGTCGATATTGCGATTCACCATCAGAACCAATAATCATGTCTACATCTCTCACCTCAAACATCTCGGTTAGGTTGCGATACACAGTTGATAGTCCGATAGTTTCGCCGTCTGCCGTTAAGAGTGCATGTATTTCTTGGGCACTCCGAAAGTTTTCCTGTGAAGCCAGAGCTTCAGTAATTGCTTTGCGCTGTTTTGTTATGCGTTGAGTAGCCATGTTTACCCGTGAACCAGTGTGACAATTACAAACATGATGATTACGCCGGCAACTGTGGCAAGTAGTGTCATACGTGATGGCTTAGTGCTGTGAGCCTCAGGCAAAATGTGCGAAGTGGCAAGGTAAATCAAGAAACCAGCAAATAGTGCCAGGTACAAACCAAGAACGTTATCTGCAACAACAACTCTTGCTCCAAGGAATGCGCCAGCGATTCGAGCTACGCCATCTGCGATAAGAAGCAAGATTGCTCGGGTCTGCCACTTACCTGCTGAAATCAACATCGACACAGTATTCAAGCCATCAGTAAACGCATGCGCCAATACTGCAATGGCAACAATCCACCCAAGCGCTGAACTAACTTGGAAAGCGATACCAATTGCAAGGCCATCAAGGAAAACGTGAATCACCATCGCGGAAGCAGCAATGACACCCGTTGTGTTATGGGAGTGCTCGTGACCATCGCTGTACTTAGAGTCATGCGGTTCGTGCGCACCGGAGTAACGCTCCAAAATGTGCAGAGCCAAGAAGCCAACAACGAACATGACCATAACGGCTGGAACGTGACCAAATTCCAGGCTGCTTAATTCGAAAACTTCTGGAATCAGATCAAACGAAACCAAGCCAAGGAGTAGGCCAGCACTTAAGCCAAGCACTAGGTGCATACGCTTTCGCGCTCGTAGAGCTAGAAATCCGCCTAGGAACGTAGCAAGTACGGTACCGAGAGCAACTAATACAGCCATTAAAACTCCTTTATTGGGAACAGTTCCCAATAGTAAACTTAATGGGAATGATTGTCAATAAGCCTCCGCAATATTTCGACTATCCCGTGTTGTAATTGGGTTATGAGTCAACCAAATAAACCAAAAAAGCCAAATCCAGCGGTTCCAGTGGTGACTCATTCTGCGCTGCGAAAGCGAGTAACTGACCTAAGTGCGCCAGCTTTGTTACGGATTCATGCACTGCCAAAGTTTCTAGTTCCCGGCTTAATCGCAGTTTTCATGTTGCTTGGCCTGTTCTTGCCAGCACCTTATTCAGGAATCTCGCTAACTGTGGTGAGCGCCTTTATCGGTTGGCTAATGTACTTGTCCTGGCCGTTATTAGATTCAAAATCTAGATTGATTCGTTTGATGGTGTTCTTGATTTTGGTTGCTGCAACTGCGATCAATTACGGCGCCTAACTTTTATGCTTGGCACGTTCCATACGATATGGACTTTTGACGTTTCCGATGCTGATTCCTGGAAGCTCGAAGCTAAACAGGCAATGAATGTTTTGCAAGGAAGACCTGGATTTGTATCGGCCAGCATTTTTCACAATGCAGATTCACCTGAACGCTACTTAATAAAAACCGATTGGCTAGACGTAGGTTCCTATCGCCGAGCACTTGGCTCCATGGAAGCAAAAGTTGGGGTTTGGCCGTTCTTGGCAAACATGCGGGATGAACCTACGGCTTTCGAGATGCTGATGGAGTTCAATGCCGATTCAGTAACTGAGTATGAGTCGAGTGTTAATGACGCAGTTTGATTTCATCGATCGAGCTGATGCTGGGCAAAAAATGCTGGCAACTTTCAAGCCTGAAATTTTGGAGCACGATGTAATCGTTGTTGTGCTGCCGGCTGCAGTTGAAATTGCATTAGCTTTTGCGACTGAAATGACTTTGCCTATGCGGGATTTAAACATTATTCGAACCAGAACCGAAGTTTCCATTCCAAGAATTGGAGATTTAGCTGGCTTAAAGGTCGCGGTAATTGATGATGGCGTCGAATCTGGAAGTACCGCGATGGCTATTGGGGCAATGCTTCGCGGCGCATCGGTTCAAACGGCAACCCTAGTTGTTCCAGTTTGCCCAAAATCAGTAGTGCCACATTTACTTGCGGTG
>WLGZ01000162.1 GCA_009702945.1 Actinomycetota bacterium
CGATCTGGGGGAACTGAAATTCGATTTGTAACTACTCACTTAGAGTCATTGTGGGATGAAGGTGAAGTTCCACTTGCAAAGATGCAGGCTGATCAATTAGTTCAAGATCTGGCAAATTCTGAGATTCCTGTGATTGTTATGGGCGACTTTAATAGTGACCCACGAGACCCACGTGGAACGGGCCAGAGCAATCCAGGAGAGCAACCAGAAACCTCGGAAGTCTGTCCAGCACAGATAAGTGCGCCGAGAATAGATACTGCTCAGTCAGAATGCAGTGCGTATTGGACGATGATCCAGGCTGGATATTCCGATTCCGGGCCGGATGCTCAGGACCCAAAGAATCTAACTTGGGGGGCGAATGCACTACTAGCTGGTCCGGATCCAAAGCGACAGGATGCTGCCATTGAAATGGGAAATAAATTTGGATTCACAGATCGCTTGGATTATGTCTTTTTGAGTTCCCAGTTGAATGCGAGTGAGTCCCGCATAGTTGGAAACTCGTGGCCACTTGGTGAACAGCTTTGGAGCTGTAATTCAACTGAGCAAAATGACCTTTCGCGATTGGCGATTTCTAAGATGGATACTTCAGTGACATTAGGAGCACTTGAACAGACAAAGTGCCTTCCAAGTGATCACGCCGGTCTCGTGGTTGAAGTAAGTTTCACTGCTAGTGACACAAGTTCCAGTACTTATCCAGAGTCACACACACCATTTCCTATTGGCTTTTGGAAGGGAAGCGGTATAGCGCTCGTTCTCTTCTTGATTTGGCGCATCCGTAGAAGAGTAACTACCTCGCGAGCATTGAAAGTTGTTTAATGATCGCCGCAGTTGGACCAGCAGTGTTAAGCGCATAAAAATGCAAACCTTCAGCGCCGAGGGCAAAAACGTCTTCACAGATTTGCACTGCAACGTCAATGCCAAGTTGCTTCAATGATTCTGGATCATTTTGGTACCGCGCAAAGCGCAATCTTGTTGCTTTTGGCATGTAGCCACCACTGAGCTCTAACATTTTCACAATTTGCGGATAACTGGTTACTGGCATGATGCCTGGGTAGATGGATAGTTTGGAACCTCTGGCATCAAGGGCATTACGTAAGGCTTCGTAGCGCCCGCTATCAAATACGAACTGGGTGATTGCAAATGTTGCGCCAAGTTCTTCCTTGCGAAGTAAGACATTGATGTCTTGAGCAAAGTTTCCATCCGATGCTGGATGCACATCAGGGAACGCCGCTACACCGATGGAGAACCCACCGATTTCGGCTGCCAACTCAACGAGCTGATCAGCGTAATCAAAGCCACCAGGAGTGGTTACCCAAGGGGCTGTTGGTCCACCAACAGGGTCACCACGAAGCGCTAAGACGCCGTGAAAGCCCTCTGACTTGTATTGCTCCAGGACATCTACTAATTCATCGCGGGTTGATCCAACGCAAGTTAAATGCCCAATTACTGGCACACCAGTCTTGGCGATGAATTCAGCAGCAATTCGAACTGTGCGATCGCGGGTGCCGCCACCTGCGCCATAGGTCATGGAGACAAAGTCTGGTTTGAATTCTTGCAACTCATCTATGGTTTGCCAGAGTTTTTGTTCGCCTTCAGGATCTTTGGGCGGGAAGAACTCAAAAGAGATGGTTGGGGTTTGAACTGTGGCGCTCGAAACATCAAAAGCGGTGCCGGCTGACAACTTGCCTCCTGGAGATCTGGGGGGATCAATCCACGAGGCTTCGTTTCCTGAAATCTAAATTTATCACTAACTAGTTGAAAGTAAAGTCAGACTCGACTTTTAAAAATCTGCTTTCCTGCGATAAGTGCAACATATGTAATTGGAATTGCAGACAACGCACATAGCCAGCCATAACTCAACACCGCGATGATTACACCAGCAAGCGCGCCACCAACGGCAGCACTCAAATTCATAACCAAGTCAGATGTTCCTTGGGCTGGCGCGCGATAGTGATCTGAAACCGACTCGGATAACAAAGTCGAACCAGCAATAAGAGTGCAGGACCAACCAAGCCCGAGCAAGAATAAACCGATTCCTAATTGAATCTCATTGTTAGCTGGCGATAGACCCGAGATAACTGCAGATGCAATCAGAATCAAGCTACCGATGAGAATTACCTGTGGTCGTCCAAGTCGATCGGTTAGATAACCAACAACAGGGGAGAGCGCATACATTCCAGCAATGTGAACGCTAATCACAAAACCAATGATGTTTAGCGAGACATCTACGTGAGCCATGTGAACTGGAGTCATAACCATAACGGCGACCATGATTAAGTGACCCATGGATATAGCGAGTAATCCCAGTAATGCATTCGGGCGAGAAGTTATGTGCTTGAAAACTTCCTTCGTTGGAACTTTGGTTCTGCTGGAAGATTCCTCACTGTGTCCGGCAACGCTAGTTAAGTATGGATCTGGCTTTAATCGGGTCCAGATGATTAGTGAGCCAAGGCCCAGCATTACTGCCGAAAGAATGTAAGGCCCAGTTAGTTTTGGCAAGCCAAAGAAGGTTGCAACGTTGCCAAATGGCCCCATCAAATTTGGTCCGACGACCGAACCAATTGTCGACGCCCAGACCACTAGGGACAAACTCTTTGCTCTTGTCGAGGAACTCGCAAGATCAACTGCGGCATAACGTGCTTGGTAGCCAGATGCCGACGCTGCACCCACCAAGAAAGTTCCGAGAAGCATAATTGGAAGAATTCGTGAGGTGCCACCTGCAATGGCAAACACCGCGCCAATTGCGCCCACTAAGTAACCAGAGCCAAGTGCAAGGCGACGCCCACCACGTCTAGTTAAGTTTGCAAGTGGCAAAGCCATTGCGGCAGCGCCAAGCACACCAAAGGTTTGCGCCAATCCAGCTAGGGCTTCTGACTTTGTAATGCTCGCCACTAATAGCGAGCCAGCAGCGACAGTACTGGAGTAACCAAGTCCGGAAAGCGTTTGCGCACTTGCCAAAGTCTGAAGAGTTTTCTTTTGTAGTGGATGCGCTAACTCAACAGAAGGTTCGGTCACAGGTAACAGCCTATTGAGGTGGTTAAATTAACCAGTGACCAACATCCAAAAAACCAATGTCCCTGTTTACGCTTCAACTACTTCAGGTTATTACCCAGTAGTAATGGCTGTTTTTGTTTCATTGCTGGTTATCTCGAACATTGGAGCAGTA
>WLGZ01000163.1 GCA_009702945.1 Actinomycetota bacterium
AAGCCACGACTCTTCATAACTGCGGAAAGAACTTCACATCTAATCCCACCAGTGCAATAGGTGACTATGGGCTTGCTCTTTAGATGGTCGTACTTGCCGCTTTCAAATTCCGCCACAAAGTCACGAGTTGTTTCGACATCTGGAATGATGGCATTTCGAAATTTACCGACTCTTGCTTCGTAGGCGTTTCGTCCATCAAAGAAAACGACATCATCTCCGCGAGATTCAACTAAGTCATGAACTTCAGTGGGCGAGAGGTGAACACCACCACCAATGACTCCGCGTTCATCAACTTTCAGTTCGTTAGGAGCGCCAAACGAGACCACTTCATCGCGCACCCGAACGGTTAGCTTTGGAAAGTCGCGTCCAGTGCCCTCTGACCATTTGAAGTCGATCTTGTTGAAACCTGGATAGGCCTTAGTTTTTCGGATGTATCGTTTGAGGTCGTCAATGTCGCCACCCAACGTCCCGTTAATGCCATGTTCGGAAATGATGATTCGGCCCGTAAGGCCAAGAAGTTCACATAAGTCGTATTGCCAAAGTCGGAGTGCCACTGGATCAGCAACTGGCGCAAAACCGTAAAAGAGGATGACTTTGGGAATTGCCATAGCTACCTCACTGCATTTGCTGCGCCGAATCGCAGTATTTGTGTCCGAGGGGGGACTTGAACCCCCATCCCCGTGAAGGGACTAACACCTCAAGCTAGCGCGTCTGCCAATTCCGCCACTCGGACAAGTGTGCTGGGTAAGCCCAGCCCCGTCATAATACCTGCTTAGTCGGATCTGGCTCAAATAACGCATTCGGTGCGGACATAACTAACGTCGTACGTCAGACTATGGGTATGTCAATTGAGCCACTTGCAGATGTAGATTCCGAAGTCGTCGAGCTAGTTCGCGACTTAATCAAAATCGATACTTCCAACTATGGCGACGGTAGTGGGCCCGGCGAGGCGCTAGCCGCTGAGTATGTCGAAGCAAAACTTAAGGAAGTCGGTATTGAGTGCGAACGTTACGAGACCACAAGCGGTAAACGACAAGGTGTAAATGCTCGAATCGAAGGTAAAGATCCAAGTAAGCCTGCGCTATTGATTCATGGTCACTTAGATGTGGTCCCAGCCGAAGCAAAGGACTGGACTTATCATCCATTCGCTGCCGAAGTTCACGACGGAATGATTTGGGGTCGTGGCGCCGTTGATATGAAGGACGGCGACGGCATGATCTTGGCACTGGCTCGTTCCTGGGCGCGCAATGGTGTGCAACCTGATCGAACCATCGTTTTTGACTGGCTACCAGATGAAGAAGCAGGTAGTGAGCATGGCTCAGGTTGGTTAGTTGAGAATCGTCCAGAGCTTTACCGCGGGGTTACTCAAGCTGTGGGTGAAGTTGGCGGGTTTTCATTAACACTTCGCGATGATGTTCGGCTGTATTTAGTGCAGACAGCTGAAAAAGGTATTCGCTGGATGAAACTTAAAGCTGAAGGAACAGCTGGTCACGGCTCATTCATTAACAACGACAATGCAGTTACTAAATTAGCTGAAGCAGTTGCTGCAGTTGGAAATCATAAGTTTGATCTTGCGCTCACTCCAACAGTTCGGGATTTTATTAAGGCAGTTTCAGATGCCCTTGGTATGGAATTGAGTGCAGATGATCCTGAAGAATTGCTGGCTCAACTAGGGCCAATCGCTCGGATCATCGGAGCCACACTTTCAAATACTGCGAACCCAACCATGCTTAACGCCGGCTACAAGCACAACGTCATTCCAGGTGCTGCGGAGGCAATGATTGATGGCAGGTTCTTGCCAGGCTATGAAGATGAACTCATCAAGGACATCGAGAATCTCTTGCCTCCAGGCGTTGTACTGGAAGATGTTGTTAATGGAATTGCACTTGAAGCGCCGTTTGAGGGACCGCTAATTGATGCCATGGGTGCTGCGATTCGGGCAGAAGATCCATTCGGTACTCCAGTGCCTTACACAGTCAGTGGTGGCACGGATGCCAAAGCATTTAGCACGTTAGGGATAACTTGCTACGGATTCCTGCCGTTACTGCTTCCACCAGAATTGGATTTCAGTGCGATGTTCCATGGTGTCGATGAAAGAGTTCCAACTTCTGGATTAGAGTTTGGTGCTCGCGTAATGGATCGATTCGTTCGTAGTCTCTAGCTTTGACTAGGCAGTTCGTTGTAAGTGATAGATCTTGCGGCGGAGCCGAACATAGCGACTGCCATCTTGGTAGACGCGAACTCGTTCTAGTTCCCAGCGTTCCACTTCGGCCATTGCCGTTAGGTAGGACTTAACTTCAGAACGCTTTGTGCCGCGATGAAAGTTGACTTCGCGAAACTCCCAGACTGCGCTCATTGATTCCACCCGAAATCTGGATAGCCACGCTCTATTGCGGAAACTTCATCAAGTGCTTCGTGGATCTCTGGAGGTAATTGGGCATTGACTGAGTTAAGGACAACTCTTAGTTGAGCTGCAGTTCTAGCACCGATTACAGCACTAGAAACTTGCCGACGAGCGCTTGTCCACGCTAATGCCACATCAATTGGAGTTAGCCCCAAGCCTTCAGCTGCGGTACAAACTGCGTCAACTATTGCGCGAGACCGATCATTTAAGTAAGGCGTAATAAATGCTGAGAAGTGTGAAGTGGCAGCTCGCGAGTCGGCTGGTGTGCCGTGACGATACTTGCCGGTCAAGACACCGCGACCTAGGGGAGACCAAGCCATGATTCCCACACCTAGATCTTCGGCAGCAGGTATGACTTCGCGCTCGATGCCACGCTGCAAAAGTGAGTACTCCATTTGCGCACTGATAATCGGATACTTAGATCCAAGTGCAGCGCTAGTAAGTTGCCAACCTGAGTAGTTCGAGATACCCAGGTAGCGGACTTTGCCTGAATCGATTGCGTGTTCGGCGGCACTTAAAGTTTCTTCGATCGGTGTGTATGGATCCCAAGCGTGGACATGCCAAACATCAATGTGAGTGCGTCGCAATCTCCGTAGCGAGGCATCTAAGGCAGTGAGTAAGTGACTACGACTCGCGTCACGGCGTCGATTGGTGCGAACGCTTCCGGCTTTACTTGAAATCAAAACGTCAGGTTGCTCGCGGCAAAATTCTCCGACATTTTCCTCGGAAACGCCATCGCTATACACGTCAGCCGTA
>WLGZ01000164.1 GCA_009702945.1 Actinomycetota bacterium
AAAGACTGGCGCCAAGTTGGCTTGGATTCCAAGGCGTGCAGGTGAGCGTGGTGCACTTGATGCTGGACTACTTCCAATCGATGGTCGAAACACTTCTGAAATTGTTACTGCTACTGGATCCGCAATTAAGGGACTAGTAGTCGGTGGCGTTTCGCCTGAAGATGTTGATGGCGACCTAATGTCTGCAATTGAAAAAGCGCAGTTCGTAGTTTCGCTTGAGACTCGCCACACAGATGTAACTGCAGAAGCAGATGTAGTTCTGCCAGTTGCAGTTGTAACTGAAAAAGCTGGAACTTTCCGTAACTGGGAAGGCCGCGACCGAACCTTTGGTGCGGTAATTCCAACCCCAGGCGCACTAAGTGATGCTGATGTGCTTGGTGAGTTAGCTCGCGAACTTGGAAAATCACTTTCAGTTACCGATTTCTGGGCCACTGCAACTAAGCCTGCACTTAAGGCAGACTCTGCTTCCACTGAAACTGTTGGAAATGGACAAGCTGTGCTTTCCACATGGCGTCACTTGCTTGATAAGGGTTCATTGCAAAGTGGAGAACCATACCTAGCGGCAACTGCCAGAGTTGCCGTAGTTCGAGTTAGCCCAGCGACTGCACAAAAGTTGAACCTAGTTGATGGCGCAACTGCGACCGTAAGTTGCTGTGGCAATAGTGCCAGTGCACCACTGATTGTTACTGCTGGAATGTCCGATGACGTTGTCTGGTTGCCAGCAAATAGCGAGGGTAGTTCTTTGAACTTGTCATCTGGCTGTGTTGTTGACGTTGCAAAGGGAGGTAACTAATGTTTCGCTCTCAAGCTCAAGGTGATCTAAGTATCTTTGGAAATGATCCAGCTGCAGTTATTGCGGTAAAGGTTCTAGGCATTTTCGTAATCATGGTTCTGATGACTCTGCTTACTATCTGGGCAGAGCGTCGCGTTGTTGGCCGCATGCAAATGCGTATCGGGCCAAACCGCGTTGGTCCGTTTGGCTTACTTCAGTCATTGATGGACGGAATTAAATTAGCCCTAAAGGAAGAAATCATTCCAAAGGGTGCGCACCTGGCGGTTTACGTAATTGCACCAGTTATCGCAGCCACCACAGCATTCTTAACATTTGCAGTAATCCCACTGGGTCCTGAAGTTTCGATTTTTGGCACAGTGACTCCACTTCAACTGACCGACTTCCCAGTTTCAGTTCTATATGTATTGGCAATTGCATCCGTTGGAATTTACGGAATCGTGCTTGCTGGTTGGTCTTCAGGCTCGATCTACCCGCTACTTGGTGGACTTCGTTCTTCAGCTCAGATGATCAGCTACGAAATTGCGATGGGACTGTCGTTTGTTGCGGTATTCCTTTATGCCGAGTCAATGTCGACTTCGCAAATTGTCGCTGCGCAAGAACCAATGTGGTACATCGTGCTACTACTTCCGTCTTTCATCATCTACACAACTGCAATGGTTGGCGAAACTAACCGTGCGCCATTTGACTTACCGGAAGCTGAAGGCGAACTTGTTGGTGGTTTCCACACTGAGTACTCATCTTTGAAGTTTGCATTGTTCTTCTTGGCTGAGTACGTAAACATGGTTACTGTTTCAGCACTTGCCACGACTTTGTTCCTTGGCGGCTGGCGCGCACCTTGGCCAATCTCGCTATGGGATCAGGCCAATGTCGGTTGGTGGCCAATGCTTTGGTTCTTTGGCAAGGTTTTCGCATTCATCTTCGTATTCATCTGGCTACGTGGAACGCTACCTCGTTTGCGTTATGACCAATTCATGAAGTTTGGTTGGAAATTCTTGATCCCAGTATCGATTGCTTGGATCTTGATCGTTGCGGTGGCTCGTTACCTTCGCAACGAAGGAGGCCTAGAATCGCGTAACTTGCTGTTTGCGGCAAGTGCAGTGCTAATCGTGATTGTTTTGATTTCATACACACTTGATTTACGACGCAAGAAGTCTGACGAAGTTGAAGAGCAGCGAGCTGCGTTAGAAGCCGAGCAAGACTTCGATCCTTTTGCTGGCGGATTCCCCGTTCCACCAATGCCAGGTCAAATTGCTCAGCCATCACGCCATGCAAAGGTAACGATTTCAAGCGGTGCCGTTGCATCTCAGGTCGTAACGGAAACTACGGAGGGCACCAATGTCTAAAGTTCCACAAGTTATCCGTGGATTCGGAGTCACTTTCTTATCGATGTTCAAGAAGGTGACAACAGAGCAGTACCCGGAAGAGAAGGATAAGTATCCACCGAAGCCTCGCTTCCATGGTCGTCACCAGCTAAACCGACATCCAGACGGTTTAGAAAAATGCATTGGTTGTGAGTTGTGTGCTTGGGCTTGCCCAGCGGACGCCATTTATGTTGAAGGTGCGGACAACACTGAAGAAGAACGTTTTTCACCAGGAGAGCGTTACGGCCGGACTTATCAAATTAATTACTTGCGCTGCATTCTTTGTGGTTTATGCATTGAGGCATGCCCAACTAGAGCGCTAACCATGACTAATGAATATGAACTAGCCGATGACAGCCGCGAGAAATTGATTTTCACAAAAGAAGATCTACTTGCGCCGCTTTTGGCTGGAATGGAACTTCCACCTCATGACATGGCTCCAGGTACAACTGCAATCGATTACTACGAAGGCAAAGTTGGCAGCAGCCCAACACCAAGCGCCGTAAAAGTAGGTGACGAATAGTGAATGGTGAGAGCGTAGTTTTTTGGGTCTCGGGTACGTTCGCTGTTGTTGGCGCACTTGGCATGGTGGTTTCCAAGAAAGCCGTGCACAGTGCGCTGTGGGTAGCTTTTGCAATGATCAACATTGCAGTTCTTTACTTCACACTTGAAGCACCATTCCTAGGAACCACCCAGATCATCGTTTATACCGGTGCAGTCATGATGCTGTTCCTTTTCGTTCTGATGATTGTTGGTGTGGATTCCTCTGATTCACTTTTGGAAACCATCAAAGGTCAAAGACTGCTAGCTGCGTTATTCGCATTAACTTTCGGTGGCGTAGTTGTTGCATCAATTGCCAGTACGCTCGCCTCACCTTCAGCAGGATTAGCAATTGCTAATGCTGGCTATGGTGGCCACTTGCAAGCTATTGCTTATTTGGTGTTTGGACAATACCTATTTGCATTTGAAGTTTTGTCGGCGCTACTTATTACGG
>WLGZ01000165.1 GCA_009702945.1 Actinomycetota bacterium
CTCCCCTGCGGCACGACGATACGAAAACAGATCGGAACTTTCTAAAGTGCAGCCAGAAATTTCATGGATTTTTGTTACTTGGGTTGCCAGCACTGACTTAACACCCGCAATCAGGTCTAGGTGCCTAGTAGATGCAATTGCTTCAGGGCGAGCATCTCTAAATTGCTCGACTCTTTCCGCAGGCACTTCATAACACTTGGCGCAAATAGCAGGCCCAATTACCGCTTGAGTGTGTTTAAGTTGCGCGCCTGTTGAAACGAATTCATCCAGTAGCGCTTGCATGACATTTGCTAAAACTCCACGCCAGCCTGCGTGACCAACAGCAATCACACCATTAACTGGATCTACTAATCCAAACGGAACGCAATCTGCGGCCAAAGCAACTAAAGCCAGATCTGCTTGCTTTGTGATTAAGCCATCACCAGGGTTTGCAACACCTGGTTCGCTGACAACATGAACCGTGTTTCCATGATCAGCATTCATGATTGATATTTCGTTGGCTGAAACCAAGCCTTTGGCAATGGCTAGATTCGCAGCTACGTTTTCAGCCGAGTCCCCCACATACGAGGCAAGATTAAGCGAATCAAATGGCGCCAGGCTTGTGCCACCATTGCGACTTAATGCAATAGCTTGAATGCCTTCAATTGAAACGCGGCCAAAGACCTGCGCATTCATTTTGAAATGGTTTCGCTAGCGAAGGAAGTCTGGAACGTCGAGGTCGCCATCATCTTCGCCGTCGTTGTCGACGTCGCCATGACCTGAGCTAGCTGGCGCATCACCAAATAGGTTCTCGAAGTTGTCGTCCTCGTCTGCAACCGCAGCTGAGCCAAAGGCACCGTCAGAAAATGAATCTGGCGTTACTGGAATTGATGGCGCTTCGCCATCACGGGCCAAATCAACTGCTACTGCTGCTGCCAATGGAGTTTCGTCTAGAACTTTCTTAGACATTGGTGAAGTGGAACGGTTTGATGGTGGGGCGCCGCCATCAAAGCCAGCGGCAATAACGGTGACCTTGACTTGATCGCCTTGAGTGTCATCAATTACCGCACCGAAGATGATGTTTGCATCAGGATGAACTGCGCTTTGTACCATGCGAGCTGCTTCGTTGATTTCAAACAAACCTAAGTCGCTGCCACCTGCAATGGACATAAGTACGCCGCGGGCGCCTTCAATGCTGGCTTCAAGCAATGGACTTGAAATCGCTTGACGCGCTGCTTCGATTGCGCGGTCAGCGCCACGAGCTGAACCAATACCCATAAGCGCGCTACCAGCGTCTTTCATAACGCTGCGCACGTCTGCGTAGTCAAGGTTGATAAGACCTGGAGTCGTAATCAAATCGGTAATGCCACTTACACCCTGCAACAGAACTGAGTCAGCGTGACGGAAGGCATCAATCACGCTGATGCCATTATCTGCAAGCTCAAGTAAGCGATCATTTGGAATAACGATCAAAGTATCAACTTCAGTGCGAAGTGAGTCGACACCTTCATCAGCCTGTGATGAGCGGCGCTTTCCTTCAAAACTAAATGGACGAGTTACCACGCCAATAGTTAGTGCGCCCATATCGCGAGCGATCTTGGCAACAATTGGAGCGCCACCGGTTCCGGTTCCGCCACCTTCGCCTGCAGTAACGAAAACCATATCGGCACCGCGCAAAACTTCTTCGATTTCCTCGCGATGATCTTCGGCAGCCTGACGACCTACTTCAGGGTCAGCGCCGGCGCCCAGTCCACGAGTTAAGTCGCGACCAATATCCAATTTCACATCAGCGTCACTCATTAACAGCGCTTGCGCGTCAGTATTAATAGCGACGAACTCAACACCCTTAAGGCCGGCCTCGATCATGCGATTGATCGCGTTTACGCCTCCGCCGCCAATGCCTACAACTTTGATAACTGCTAAGTAGTTCTGTGGTGCGGCCATGGTGTTTGCCTTTCTCGACAAGCTTTTAAGTGCCTAAGCAGTAAAGTCTCAACCTCTTCTAGAGCGTTAAAGATTTCCCACCTTTGAGCAGGTATAAGTTACGGCTAAACGTCAGTGAATACTGTGATTGACGCTTGGCGTGTCGAGATCAATGCAAACTAAATTTCTTGGCTGCCAGCGCAACTGATTTAAAGATTTCTGATTTAACTCTTACTTAACCGTGGGTGCATCTGGAGCACTGACGTTAATAACTGTGTATCCCTTTTCCATTAAGGCTTGGGCCACTTCTACCTTGTCGGCAGCGCGCTCACCAGATCCCAAAGTGATTACCACTCCACTGCCAAGGGTGGCTACAACGCTGTCTTGAGTCGGCGCACTTAAGCCTGTGATCGCCCATTCAGCTGGGATAGCGGCTAAAGTCTGAATTGCGTTAGTCATGGCTGGGCTGTCTGGTTGAGCGGAAATCACCAGAAGTCCGGCGGGTGGCGCTGCCACTACCCCGGCATTCATTCCCTCGGAGTCAATCAAATTAAAGCCACTTGCGGTTGCTGCCACTGCTATCGGAGTTCGCTCAGTCACCGTTATCAAAATCGCGTGCGGCCATCCCCGCTCAACCGTGGCAACTTTGATTTCAGGTAAGGCTTGAAGTTGTTCGGAAATAGATCTGGGATTAATCGACATTAATGAGTTACCGATTGGCACCGCGGCTGCGGCCGAAATCTGTTCAACCGTAAGTCTTGAATTTCCGGTGATAGTTACTTCTTGTGCAATAAACCACTTTGATTGATAAAGGCTCCACCATGCAACGGCACTGAGAATAACAAGCAGCCAAATCAGCCAAGGCGCTTTTGATTTCCGCTTCTTTTTTGGAGCAGCAGAACGAACTGTTTGAGACATCACTTTGTTTCCAGCAGTGAGAGAATTTCTGGACACATCATGCCAATGTCGCCAGCGCCAAGTGTTAGCACGATGTCACCAGGCTTTGCGTGCTCAACTAGATGCGTAGGAACTTTTGACCAAGATGGTTCGAATACAACTTGCTCGGCTGGCAATGGAACATTGTTGGCCATAGTGCTACCTGATGCGCCAGGAATCGGAACTTCACCTGGTGCAAATACTTCTAGAACTACTACAAAGTCTGCAAGGCCCAGGGCTTGGCCAAATTCATTGGAAAAATGTGCAGTGCGGTAAAAGTGGTGTGCCTGAAATGCCCCTAATACTA
>WLGZ01000166.1 GCA_009702945.1 Actinomycetota bacterium
GTTGCCCACTCAAGATGTAAGTGATTTGCCAGTGATATGTAAACCGCATCAATTTCAGGGTCAGAAATTAGATTTTCGTAGCTCGCATGAACTTTAGTTGGATTTAGTTTTTGAGAACGATCGGGATCGCGACTTGCAACGGCATAAAGCGAAGCGTTCTTTGCATCAGCAACAGCAGGGACTAACGCAGTTGAGGCAACCCAACTGGCTCCGAGAAATCCCCACTTAATGGTCATGAGCGAAGCAGGCTTGGTGTTACTGGTAACCCATTTTTAAGTGCAGATTCTTCGGCTGCTTGCATGATCGCCACTACATCGCGAGATTGCGTCGCTTCAACAGTCATTGGTGTGCCATCGGCTAAGAACTTTGCCAAAGATGCATGGAACAAGAATGGTTCTACCGCTACAAACGGAATAACTTGTGAACTTCCATCAGCACGATTCAAAGTGATAATCGCAGGCAAGTCAGCAACTGAATCTCCTGCTGAGGTATCCCAGTTTCCAACAATTGCGCCCTTGGTTCCGAGTACAAAGAACTTAGGTTTGCGAGCTGCGGCTAAATCTGAATTAACAAATGTTGCCAGCACGCCATCGTCGAAATTGATAGTTACCTGAGCATGATCGGCATTCGTAACGTGATCCCACACTCGCTTTTGATTCAAGCCAGAAACGTGCGCGACCTGTGATGGCACGATTGCCAAAATTTGATCTATGAAGTGACTGCCCCAGTCAAAAATGGCGCCGCCAGAAACGTCAGCGTCTGAATGCCAGTAGGAACATGGCTTTGAGTAACCGCCAACAAAACTTTCGTAATGGAAGACTTCGCCAATTTCACCAGCTTCAATTAGCTTTTTCATGGTTAAGAAATCAAGGTCATAGCGTCGGTTTTGGTAAACAACCAAAAGCAACTCAGAGGCCTTCGCTAAAGCCATCAATTCATCACACTGTTCGGTGGTTAATGCCATTGGCTTTTCAAGAACTACGTGAATGCCTTGAGATAGCGCTTTCTTGGCCCAGTCGTAATGGCTGTTTGGTGGAGTTGAAAC
This sequence comes from Actinomycetota bacterium, assembly GCA_009702945.1. GTDB lineage: Bacteria > Actinomycetota > Actinomycetes > S36-B12 > UBA5976 > UBA5976. Next base: position 1,046 of record WLGZ01000166.1, read on the forward strand.
CACAACTAAATCAATCTCGCCCGAAGCCAGCATGTCGTTAGCATCAGCAAAGGTTTTGGCGTCCGGGGAAATTAGAAGTGCGGCTTCAAGGCGCTCGGCATTGGTATCGCAAACTGCAGTAAGTGTCATGCCTGGAGTAGCTAGAACTGCTTTATTGTGCTCGTCACCAATCGCTCCATAGGCAAGTAATCCAACGCGAACTGGTGAGGCAGACAAACTAAAACTCCTGAAATTTTGATAACGGTTTAAGACTACTTGCGCCTGGTGAGTACCGCGAGATTTATGGATTTAGGCGTTCTGGGCTTGCGCGCTTGCATACAAACAAACCGCGCTTGCTGTTGCTAAATTAAGCGATTCGGCTTGACCATAAATTGGGATGCTAACAACTTGATCAACAAGTTCTAGAACTTCAGCAGGTATCCCCCAGGCTTCATTACCAAAGACCCACAAAGTTGGTTTTGCTAAATCAACGCCACCATAAAGTGAAACGCCATTTGCATCCGCTGCCAAAACTTGCATTCCAGACGCACGTGCAGCAGAAATTGTTTCAGCAAGTTCTTGTCCGACTGAAATTGGTAGGTGAAAAATTGAGCCAACTGATGCGCGAACAACTTTTGGATTGAATAGGTCTACTGAATCACTAGACATAACAACACCGTTAGCACCGGCGGCATCTGCAACTCGAATAACCGAACCAGCATTTCCTGGATCACGAACTGCAGTGAGTGCAACAACTAACTTTGTGCCTGGCTTGAAAAGTTCACTTGGATTCTGGTCCCACATTTGCACAACTGCAGTCATGCCTTGCGGTGAAACAGTGCTACTGAACTGCTCGATTACAGCTTCAGTGCAGACTGTGATTTCAGCACCAGATTCTTCAATGGCTGAAACAATCTCGGCATAACGATCAAATGCTTCTTGCGTTAGAAATAATTCTTTAACTTTTCCTGCAGTGGCAGCTTCGCGACAAGCTTGCGGACCTTCGGCCAAGAACAGGCCATCAGATTCTCTAAAGCCACGCTTTAAAAGACGACGTGCGCGCGCCACTTTCGGCGCGCGCACGTTCGTTAGAACTTCGCTTGATTGCACGATTAGGCAGAAGCCTTTGGTGCAGCTTCCGCTGGCAATGCTTTAGCAGCAGTCTGAACCAATGAAGCAAATGCCTTTGGATCATTAACTGCCATCTCTGCAAGCATGCGGCGATCTACTTCGATCTCTGCAAGCTTTAGACCCTGGATCAAACGGTTGTAGGTCATGCCATTGGCACGAGCTGCAGCGTTGATGCGCTGGATCCAAAGACGACGGAAGTCGCCCTTACGGGAACGACGGTCGTTGTAGGCGTAAACCATCGAGTGCGTAACTTGTTCCTTGGCCTTGCGGTACAACCGGGAACGCTGTCCACGGTAACCACTGGCTTGCTCAAGTACTTCACGACGCTTCTTTTGAGCGTTAACGGCTCTCTTCACACGTGCCATGACAAATCTCCTCTTCTATAACAAACTGCTGCGGCTTAACGGCCGAGTAGCTTGTTTGCTTTCTTTGAATCAGCTGGGGACAGGACCTGGTCTACAGAGAGACGACGCGTGCGACGGCTCGACTTGTGTTCCAGAAGGTGGCGCTTGTTTGCCTGTTCCTTCATCAACTTGCCGGATCCGGTTACGCGGAAACGCTTCTTGGCACCACTGTGGGTCTTATTCTTTGGCATGTTTCTCTCCTGCCTGTCTTTGCTTGTCTTGGGTAAGACAAGAAGTTTGGTTACTTCGTTGTGTCCTTCGAAGTCTTCTTTGCTGGCGCCTTCTTAGCTGCCGGCTCTTTCTTTGCTGCCACCTTTTTGGCTGGCTTAGCTTCCGAAGTTTTTGCTGCTGCTTTCTTGGCGGCTGGCTTAGCTTCGGCGGTCTTCTTAGCTACTGCTTTCTTGGCGGCTGGCTTAGCTTCAGCTACCGGCGTTTCAATAACTGGTGTTTCCACAACTGGTGTTTCCACTACCGGAGCTTCAACGACTGGCGCTGGTGCTTCAACTGCTGCCGATGCAGCCGGGGCTTCAACCACAGGAGCTGGAGCTTGCGCTGCTGGAGCCTGATA
>WLGZ01000167.1 GCA_009702945.1 Actinomycetota bacterium
AACCAAGTTCGAATGCTGGTTTCTTGTGATCGCAAACTTGGCATCGAACTTGCCTCGCAGTTAATGGCAATGACTTCGGCGCGAAGCGCTAAACATAAGGGCGGACCTGTAAACGTTCGGATTGACCCGATAAACCTCTAAACTTGAGTTAACGCAAAGCTCATTGAAGAAGGTGTGACATGACAGTAAAGCCAGTTCGGTTGTTCGGCGATCCAGTGCTCACCACACCTGCGCTTGAGGTTACAACTTTTGATAAAGAACTTCGCCAACTAGTTGCTGACTTAACCGCCACTATGCAAGAGGCCCCAGGTGTTGGATTAGCAGCACCTCAGATTGGTGTTTCGCTTCGAGTTTTTACTTACGACGTGGATGATGAAGTCGGTCACTTGATTAATCCGGTGCTAGATCTTTCAGACGAAGAACAAGATGGTCCAGAAGGCTGTCTATCTATTCCTGGCCTAACTTTTGATACCAAGCGTGCGATGAATGTGGTCGCCAAAGGCATGAACATGTATGGCGAGCCAGTAACCATTATTGGCAGTGACTTAATGGCACGTTGTGTCCAGCATGAAACTGATCACTTAGATGGCGTCATGTTTATTGATCGTCTTGATACCGAAGCTCGCAAAGAAGCCATGAAAGCAATCCGCGAGACTGAATGGTTTGGGGACATGTCACCAACTATCAAAGTAAGTCCGCACTCAATGATGAACGGTTTTTCATAACGTGCGGATCGCATTTGCGGGCACGCCACTTGCAGCTGTGCCAACGCTAACTGCGCTGCTGGCATCTGATCATGAAGTTGCTTTGGTTGTAACGCGTCCGGATGCACCTGCTGGCAGAGGTCGAACTCTTACGGCAAGTCCAGTTGCCGAAGTTGCTGGCGTCAGTGGCGTTCCAGTTCTAAAGACTTCGCACTTAGCTGAACATAAAGACAAATTTGCCGATGTGGATTGCGTTGTAGTTGTGGCATTTGGCGCCATGGTGCCGCGTGAACTACTTGATGTCCCAAAGCATGGCTGGATCAACGTTCACTTTTCCCTGTTACCGCAATGGCGCGGGGCAGCACCAGTTCAGTATTCGATCTTGAGTGGCGATGAATTTACTGGCGTAACGACGTTTCGAATTGATGAAGGTCTAGACACTGGTCCAATGCTGGCTTACTTAACAACTCAGATCGCGCCAAGTGAGACCTCAACAGAATTGTTAGATCGGCTTTCGATTGAAGGCGCGCAATTAGCGCTGGCCACGCTTTCTGGAATTGAAAATGGTTCGATCTTGCCGTTGCACCAACCAATTGATGGCATTTCAAGCGCACCAAAGATCACAGTTGCCGATGCCCAAGTTCGTTGGAGTGATCCAGCCCTTGCCATTGACCGCCGAATTCGCGCCGTCACAAAAGAACCTGGCGCTTGGACCATGTTTGGCGACACTCGTATCAAGCTGCAACCCGTAACAGTCTCACCGCACGTTACAGATTTAGCACCAGGTGAAGTGCAAATGCGTGATGGAGAAGTCCTAGTAGGTACCGGCAGTCACGCCGTTGCGCTGGATCAAGTACAAGAAGCAGGCCGGAATCTAACAGATGCAAAAACTTGGTTCAGTAATCAAAAATCCGCAGTGGTGTTTGAGTGAGTAATTCTGGCACCACTAGACGCGCAGCCTTCGATGTTCTCCAAGCCGTTCACGATAAAGACGCTTACAGCAATTTAGTTTTACCAGCAGTGCTTGATGAATTAAAGGTTTCTTCGCGAGATGCAGGCCTGGCAACTGAAATTACCTACGGTGCATTACGTCGCCAAGGAAGCCTGGACGCAGTAATCGATGCTTGTGCTTCCCGCACTGACACTATGGACAGCAAAGTTCGAAACATCTTGCGTGTTGGTGCTTATCAATTACTTTTCATGCGAATCCCAGCTCACGCTGCAGTCGATGAGACTGTAACGCTGGCTCGTGAAGTTGCTGGCATGGGCGTATCAAAGTTCGTTAACGCAGTGCTTCGAAAAATTTCGGCTAGCACTTGGGAAGAGTGGTTAGAAACTTTAAGTGAAGGTAAAACTCCAGTTGAAGTATTAGCGCTTGAATATTCATATCCAGTTTGGGTAATTCGCAGTCTGGCTGATGCTTACAAGTGTGACTTGGATTCAATCCGAGAAGTACTTGCTGCTGGAAATGAACCAGCCCTAGTTTCCTTAGTTGCAAAACCTGGCCAGGCAGATGTCACTGAGCTACTTGAGTTACCGCATGTTGAACCAGGTCGATGGTCACCGATTGCTGCAACTATGTTGCGCCCAAGTGGACCTGACGAGAAATGGTCAACACGTCCAGGTGACATTGATGCAGTTCGCGATAACCGAATTGGCGTGCAAGACGAAGGCAGCCAACTCGTTGCACTTGCGGTAGCCAACGTTGAAGTTGAAGGCACGCAAACTCATTGGTTGGACATGTGCGCAGGACCTGGCGGCAAAGCAGCAATCCTGGCAGGCCTTGCAAGTGAAGCTGGCGCAGACTTCACAGCGCTAGAACCAATCCCAGCTCGCGCCCACTTAGTTTCAAATTCATTGTGGAATGCACCAGGGGACCATCAAGTTATTGAAACTGATGCCCGGGAATTCAATCCTGATCATCAGTTTGATCGCATTCTGGTTGACGCGCCATGTACTGGATTAGGCGCACTTCGTCGTCGCCCCGAAGCTAGATGGCGCCGCCAACCAAGTGACATCCCACCGCTAACTGCCTTACAACAAGAGTTGTTGGCAAAAGCTGGCGAACTAGTCCGCGTTGGTGGGGTAGTTGGCTATGCAACTTGCTCACCGCACTTGGCAGAAACCGACGCAATCGTTGCCAACTTCTTGAAGCGAAATCCGAACTTTGAAACCGTGGATGTTTCGCCAGTTCTGCCACAACTAAACCTGCCCAAAGGCTCAATGAATCTGCGACTTCGTCCGGATGTCCATCACACAGATGGCATGTTCTTGGCGTTATTGCGCAGGACCGCATAGCCCGAGCGGTTTGGCTAGGCTTAAGCCGTGGGTCTACGAATTTCGCCGAGCATACTTTCTGCTGACTTTGGCAACTTAGTTGCTGAATGTAAGCGGGTTGCTGATGGCGCCGACTGGTT
>WLGZ01000168.1 GCA_009702945.1 Actinomycetota bacterium
ACTTGCCGCAAGATTCTTCGGCACAAAATTCCATTGCAAAGCGAGCTTGCTTAGCCATATTCACAGTGTCATCAAAAACCACGATGCCACCGTGGCCAAGCATGCCGCCGACTTCAGCTAAGGATTCATAACCCATTGGAACGTCCCATGATTCAACACCAAGGTAAGCGCCTAGTGGCCCACCAATTTGAACCGTCTTAACTGGTCGTCCACTATGAGTGCCGCCGCCAGCTTTGTTCACCAGATCGCCAAGTGTGATTCCAAATGGAAGTTCAACTATGCCACCTCGCAAAATGTTTCCAGCCAGTTGGAAAACTTGAGTTCCGCGCGAACGATCCACTCCAAAGGATTGGTATGAATCTGCACCATCAGCCAGAATCATTGGCACAGCTGACAAAGTCATCACGTTGTTGATAACAGTTGGCTTGCCAAACAATCCAACTAATGCCGGGATTGGTGGCTTGGCGCGAACCATGCCACGCTTACCTTCCAGGCTCTCCAACATCGCGGTCTCTTCGCCACAAACATAACTGCCGGCGCCGACTCGTACTTCTAAATTGAATTTGATACCAGAACCTAGAACCGAATCTCCAAGTACTTTGCTTTCATTTGCAATTGCAATTGCTTGATTCAAAACATCAATTGCATGTGGGTATTCAGATCTGACATAGATCAAACCTTCAGTTGCGCCAACCGCGATTCCAGCAATGATCATGCCTTCGATCAGCGTGAACGGATCACCTTCCATAAGCATTCGGTCAGCAAATGTTCCACTGTCACCTTCATCGGCATTGCAGCAAATATATTTCTGATCAGATTCAGTGTTTAGGACTGTGTTCCACTTGATTCCAGCAGGGAAGCCAGCGCCACCACGGCCTCGAAGTCCTGATTCAGTAACTTCACTAACGATTTTGGCTGGGGTCATTGCGATTGCGTTGCGTAAACCCTTTAGTCCGCCATGGGCCTCATAGTCAGCAAGTGAAAGTGGATCAATTACACCTACTCGCGCAAATGTGATTCGAGTTTGGCCTTTTAGAAAATCCAGCTCCTCAATTAGACCTAAGCAAGAACTATGCGAACTTCCCGTCAACAACCCAGTAGAAATTAGTTCAGGTATCTGGTCAGCCGAAACGTTTGCATAACCAACTCGTCCAGCTTCAGTTTCAACTTCCACGAGTGGTTCTAACCAAAGCATGCCGCGGGAGCCATTGCGTACCACCGTTACATCAAGACCGGCCTTAGCTGCATGATCCGAAATTGCTTGGGCCACTTCATTAGCTCCCATTGAAAGGGCTGCTGAGTCCAGAGGGACAAAAACTTTTGTCATGCGGTCACCGCCGATGTGGAGGCAAAGATTTTTTCACAAGTTGCTCTGCCAATTGGTGCGCCATTGACCATGGCTGCCGGGCCAAGGGCGCAGTTACCTAGGCAGAATGTCTGCTCCATTTGAATGTCATCTTTGATGTTGCCCTTATGGATGTCGTAGCCCTTGTCGTGGAGTTCACTTATAAGGCTTGCACTTCCTGATGCTTGGCAGGCTTCGGCAACGCAAACTTTAACTACCGCCTTTGCCGGTGGTGTTGATCGGAAATCACTATAGAACGTGAAAACTCCATAAACCTCAGCGCGCGAAACGTTGCAGTTCTTTGCAATGATGTCGAGGGCACTGTCTGGAACATATCCAAGTAATTCCTGCACAAGTTGCAACGAGCGCAGAACTGCAGATCCATCCCCTTTGTAAGGTCCCAAGAAGTTGAGAATGCTTTCTTCCGAGTAATTACTCACTTGGCGCTCCAATTAGTTTTAACAGTTGTTCTTCAAGGTGCAGGTCCCCAACTTGAATGATTTCAAGCGGTAAACCAATTAACTCAGCAGCGTCTTTTGCGGCAGCTTCTAGTTCAGGAGTTTGATGTTGAGCTAGCCATAAAACTCTTTTGTAGGAATGAAAGTAGTCATCACGCAATTCTGGGTAACGGTCTAAGCCCATTTCCGTCATTACGCTGCGACGAAAAGTTTTCACTAAGTAGTCGGTGAACACATAAGTTCCTGGAACGGCCTCAAACTCAGCTTTCATTTTTTCGGCAGTTGCAAACACGTCATAGCAATGATCACCAGACAAGCGGGAAACTTGATACTTGTCGCAAAGTGCATCTATCGCCCCATAAGTTCCACAATCTGCGTAGGCAATCGCCACTTGATCGTGCGTTGGCTGCAATTCTAAAATCATTTTTTCAACTTCAGGCGCAATACCTTCAGGACGATTGTGAAGCATTGGATTAATTGGCTCGATCCGCAAAGTCAGATTTCGACGATCGGCAATTTCGTGCACGTGGGCTGCCAGTGCACCGCAAGCTATAACTGCAACGCTCATGATGGAAGCGCCAGCTCCAAGAAGAATTTGTCATTGAAATCAGGGCGATCGGAAAGCTCCACATAATCAACTTCATCCAGCAAAGTTGTTGCGCCGCTTCGCTCTGTACTTGAAAGCAGAACCATCTTTGCGCCTTCGCCTGCAACGTTTCCAGCACTAACGATTCGCATCACTGGAAGTTTTGGCACTAGACCAATGCCAATTGCCGAAGCAGGTGACAAGTAAGAACCAAATGAGCCAGCTAACAAAACCTGTTGCACATCATCGTCAACTAGGCCTACTTCTTCAAGCAGTAGGCGCCAACCGGTTGCAATCGATGCTTTTGCGAATTGGAGTTCGCGAACATCGCGCTGCGACAAGTAAACCGTTGGTTCTTCGCCATCCCAATGCAATACAAAGATTCGATCTCCGGCTTCCCGGGTCAAAAGTCGCGAAGCTAAATGTGGTGCAATTTCCAAAGCAACTTCGTCCGTTACAAATCGACCTGAATCATCAATCAACTTAGCTTTATGCAAAACATAAACAGCATCAACAAGGCCAGAACCACAAATGCCTACTGGAGTTGTGTCTCCGATGACTCCGAGTTTGATTCCTTCGTCAGTAACTTGAACAACTTCAATAGCGCCATCAGCTGCGCGCATACCGCAAGCAATCGAAGCAGCCTCAAATGCCGGACCAGCTGGAGCTGCAG
>WLGZ01000017.1 GCA_009702945.1 Actinomycetota bacterium
CACTGGCCTGCCGGTATTTGATTGGGCCAATTTCATAACTTATGTCTATAACGCAACCGTTCCCCATGACTATCAGGGCATTTGCTGAAAGACTGTCGTTAGTTAAATCACTAGGAGAATCTCGTGCGCACAATTGTTGTTGGCGGTGGCGTTGTTGGTGTAACAACTGCTTACTACTTGTTTAAAGAAGGTCACGAAGTTGTAGTTGTCGACAAAGCAACCAAAGTCGGCGCCGAAGCTACTGCGGTAAACGCAGGATTGATTGCGCCTGGTCATTGCTTTGCTTGGGCATCACCTGCGGCACCAAAGATGTTGGTTAAGTCGTTGTTCGGTGAAAAGACATCGATTCGAGTTAAACCAACATTGAATCCGCGTTTTCTTTGGTGGGGTTTACAGTTCATGCGCGAGTGCACATCTGAGCGCGCTGCTATTAATACATTGGCGAAAATGCACTTGTGCGATTACAGCCAAACCAAACTTGATGAGATTGCCTTAGCGGAAGGCATTGACTACCAGGGTGTAGACAAGGGCTTGTTGTACTTGTACCGCGATGCCGCAGAACTTGAACTTGGTATGGGCAAGATGAAGTTGTTAACTGACAACGGACAAAAGCTTGAGCAACTAGACATGAAGGGATTGGCTGCGGTCGATCCAGCTTTTGGCAATGCCACGGTTCAACTAGCTGGCGCAATTCACGCTCCTAATGATGGCAGCGGCAACTCTGAACTTTTCACTCGCAAACTAACCGAACTGTTGATTAGTAAGGGTGTTGAGTTCAAACTCGGCGTTACGGCGAAATCATTTGTTGCTGATGGTGATCGCATCACTGGATTACAAACCGATCAAGGTTTGCTAACTGCTGACAACTACGTGCTAGCAATGGGTGTTTGGAGTCCGAAACTTTCTCGCACAGTTGGACAAGACCTTCCGGTTTATCCAGCCAAGGGTTTCTCAATGACTTTCGATCTCAAGGACAAGTCAAAGGCACCTGAACTTGGTGGCGTAGATGAAAAGACTTTGGTTGCCTGGTCACCGATGGGAGATCAACTTCGCATGTCCTCGACTGCACAGTTCTCTGGTTTTGATCGATCACACAAACCAGAAGACTTCGCAGCAATTCGAAGCACGGCAAAAGAGTTATGGCCCGATGCTGCTGATTGGGATGGCGGTTCAATGACTGCTGGTTTGCGTCCGATGACTCCAGATGGCCCACCAATTATTGGCAAGGGTAAGAAGCACAAGAACTTGTTCTACAACACTGGTCACGGTCACATGGGTTGGACTATGGCAAGTGGTTCCAGTGCTGCAATCGTTGACATCATTGCTGGTCGTACGCCAGAAATTGCCATGGATCCATTCGTTGTTCGCACTTACCGCAAGTAGTTCGGTATGAAAACTGCACTGATTACCGGTGGCGCTAAAGGAATTGGCTTAGCAATTAGCCAGGAACTAATGCGTGATGGCTGGAATGTAGTCATAACCGGTAGAGATGCCCAGGCAATCGATGCTGCAGTTGCAGGCTTAACAACAGGCACCGGTAAAGCTGTTGGCAAAGTTATGGACGTTCGAGATCGCGCTTCCATTGATGCAGTGCTGGCAGAAGTTCGCAAAGAATTCGATTCGCTTGATTCCCTAATTAACTGTGCAGGCGTAATCATTCGTGATGAGTCGGAAGTCTTGAGCGAAGCTGACTGGGAAACAGTTATTGATACTGATCTAAGTGGCGTGTTTAGATGCAGCCAAGCTGCCTTTGCAGATCTAGAAAAAACCAAAGGTGCAACGATCGTTAACGTTGGATCGATAGCTGGCAGCGTTGGTATCGCAGGTCGCGCCGGTTACACCGCAGCCAAAGCTGGACTTGAAGGATTAACTCGAACTCTTGGTTTGGAATGGGCCGACCGAGACATTCGAGTTAATGCTGTTGCGCCCGGTTGGACTCGCACTGAAATGGTCGCAGGCGGAATCAAAGACGGCAGACTTTCTGAAGCCGCACTAACTTCCCGGATTCCACAGAAGCGTTTAGCTGAGCCACATGAAATTGCAACCGTGGTTAAGTTCTTAATGTCTGCTGATTCCAGTTACATAACGGGTCAAACAATCACAGTTGACGGTGGAATCACCATCAACGGCAACACTTAAACTAACGAAGTTTTAAGAGCGTAACTTCTAACGCATCAAATACATGTTGCTGCGCTGTTGATTCTGCTTCATCGGCATCATGATTCTTGATTGCTTTAAGAATCGCAGCATGACCTTTGATTGAAAGTTTGGTCTCTTCTTTGGTGTACATCTCAGCAATGCGATGGTTGAAAAAGTGCTTGCTATTACTTCGGTTGATTCTCTCTAACCGAGTGTTACCACAAGCAGTAAAAATTGCGGCGTGGAACTGATCGTTTAGGTCCACAATCAAATCTCGATCATTTGAAGTGATTAAGGAATCTTTGTGAGCGCCGATCTTTTCAATTTCTTTATAAGCAGCAGTGCCAGCCTTTTGTGCAGCTAACCGAGCAGCCATGCCTTCCAGGGATGCGCGGACTTCATAGATCTCAACGATCTCGTCGCGAGTGTGTTCCCGAACTACGTAACCACGCTTTGCAGCAACCACTAAGCCTTCAGCTTCGAGCAGTTGTAAAGCTTCTCGGATTGGGGTGCGCGAAGTCTTTAGCCGCTCGGCCAAATCAACGGCAATCAATCTTTCGTTTGGACGAATCTTGCCTTGAATGATTTCATCCCGAAGTAGTGTCAGGGCGTCAAAGGTTAGTGAACCTTTAGGTGACAAATCAGTCATTTCGAAATAGCCCTAATGTTTGAGAAGTTATAACTCAAAGCATAACGGAAGATAGAATTATGACTACGAAAACTATTGTTATGGATTCCTCACATGAGCTATGAGTTTGATCAAGATCAGCAAGTGAAAGAATTCGCATTGCGAGTTCGCAACTTCATTAATTCTGAAGTTGTTCCGCACGAGCCGGAACTAAATCCGGATTCACATGGCATCAATCCAGATTTACGTATTGTGTTGCAAGAAAAAGCGCGAGCTGCAAATGTATTTGCGCCAACAGCGCCAAAAGAATTTGGTGGTCACGGATTCAATCACGTTGCCCAAGCCGTAATCCTCGAAGAGTCTGGTCGCAGCTTATTGGGACCAACTGCGATGAACTGTGCTGCTCCAGATGAAGGCAACATTTTGTTGTTACACAAAATTGCAACGCCAGAGCAGCGTGCTAAATACTTAGCGCCACTGTCTAAAGGCGAGATCAGATCTTCATTTGCAATGACGGAACCTAGTCCAGGTGCTGGCGCGGATCCAAACCTGCTTTCAACTAGTGCCGAGAAAACTGGCAATGGTTGGATTATCAACGGCAATAAGTGGCTGATCACGGGCGCTGATGGTTCTAGCTTCTCGATCGTTATGGCAAAGACTTCTGGCGGTGCAACCATGTTCTTGGTTGATGCTGACAATCCAGGTATGAAGGTCGTGCGCAGCCTAGACACTTTAGATAGTGCTTTCACTGGCGGTCATGGTGTCGTGGACTTTACTAACTGCGAAGTTTCTGATGATGCCGTACTTGGTCAAGTTGATGAAGGTTTCGTAAATGCCCAAGTTCGCCTAGGACCTGCTCGCCTAACCCATTGCATGCGTTGGTTAGGTGCTGCGCGCCGAGCACATGAATCTGCTGTGGCATATGCGGCTGCTCGCCCAATGTTTGGAACTGAATTGGCCTCCTTAGGTATGGCACAACAAATGATTGCCGACAATGAAATCGACATCGCTGCCTGTCGTGCGCTAATCCATAGAGCTGCCTGGGTTTTGGATCAAGGCCTACCAGCCCGCGCGGAAACTTCAATTGCTAAAACCTTTGTTGCCGAAGCCACCTTTAGAATCGTGGATCGCTCGATGCAACTTTGTGGTGCAAAGGGAACTTCTAGCGAACTGCCAATCGCACACATCTTCCGTGACATTCGACCATTCCGAATTTATGACGGGCCATCTGAAGTTCACCGTTGGTCAATTTCGCGTCGATCAGTTCGTCATTCACAGGCAGGCAAGTTGCCTGGAGACTGGGCGTGACAAAAGAAATCTCCGATCCGCCAGGATTGCGATTAGCTCCACTTAGTTTGTGGATGCAAGAAAACGTTGCAGACTTTGATGCCAGCAGTCCAATCCAAGCTACTTTGCTTGCCGGTGGTCGCTCCAACGTTTCGTATCGAATAGATGATGCAAGCAATTCAAGCTGGGTACTTCGTCGTCCACCGCTAGGTCACATCATGCCTTCAGCTCATGACATGGGTCGAGAGTTTCGAGTGCTTTCGGGTTTGAATAAAGTTTCGTTTCCAACACCAACAACTCGTGGGTACTGCGAAGACGAAAATGTCATCGGAGCCAAATTCATGATGATGGATTTTGTTGATGGTCGAGTAATTGAATCAGCGAAAACCGCCGAGTCACTTTCGCCGCAGCAAGCTAGCGAGATCTCACAGGAACTTGTCGACACCTTGGCACGATTGCACGCCGTTGATCCAGTTGCTGCTGGATTAGATCAGCTCGGTAAACCAGCTGGCTACCTGCAGCGCCAGGTTAAGCGTTGGGGTGAACAATGGCAGATCACCAAGACGCGTGAACTTCCAGAGATTGAAGCACTTCATGCTTGGCTGGAAACTGCAATTGCAAAAGTTCCAGACTCACTTCCAGCTTCAATCGTTCATGGCGATTACCGAATCGACAATGTAATTCTGGATAGCACTAAGAGCGAAATCATTGCAGTGCTCGATTGGGAAATGTCCACGCTGGGTGATCCAATCTCGGACCTTGCCATCTCATTGGTCTATTGGAGCCAAGCAACTGACACATTACGCAAAAAGATTCCAGTCGCCGAAGATGTCACAAGTGGCCCAGGATTTTGGTCTAGGCAACAAGTTTTGGATCGTTATGTTGAACAAACTGGTCTAGACGTTTCTCACCTGGATGAATGTGTTGCGCTGGCTTGTTTTAAGTTGGCAGTAATTATGGAATCGATCCATCACAGGAACTTAAGTGGCCAACAATTGGGCGCGGCTGCGGGAGCGCAAAGCACAATGGGTGAAGCAACAGTGGCATTAACTGAACTTGGACTGGCAGTAACAACCAGTGGAGCAATTGCAGCTTTAAACAATTAGCCCATCACGGTGCCGGATGAATTTTCATTCAAAGCACGTTTGCGTGAGAAAGTTCCAAGATTGATTTCTTGCTTAGTGTGTTCAGTGCGGTAAATCACTGGATCTGAATCATGATCGTGACCGGCTTCGACTGCAGTAATTAGTTCAGCCATTAAACGACCTGATGTTGGTGCGTTCTTGAACTGATTGCCACTGCTGCCGATTGCCATGTAGTAACCAGGTAGTTCGCTCTTGTCATAGATCGGCGTCCAGTCGGACGAAACGTCATAAACACCAACGACTCCGCTGGCACTTGATGGCACTGATAAGTCTGGAAGGCGTCGGGCAGCGCGAGTTACTTGGGCATCGAATAGTTCTTGGGTGCGAACCATGTTTACGTCGTCTGGGTTTTCCACCCACTGGAACTCGTCGCACTCAGGTTCTGTGCCACCTACCAAGAGGGCGTGGCCTGACTCTGGGCGAATGTAAACACCTAGGTCTAAGTCTCCGATGATTGGGTTGTTATCAAATTTCTCTGGCGCAGATACATGGTGGACTTCTTGACGCATTGGGCGAACCGAAACTGTGAAGTCGGAACCAACCCCAGCTAAATCGTTGATTCGACTAGCCCAAGGGCCACCAACATTTACTACTACAGGACTTTCAATCTGCTCGCCGTCGTTTAACTCAACACCACAAACTCGACCATCAGCAGTCAAGATTTCGGTAACTTCTTTTTTGAATTTGAATTCAACACCTAAGCGCATAGCAGCATTGGCTAAATTAACTGTGGCAAGTAATGGATCGTTAATGTATCCACCTTCCGGGGTGTACATAGCTTCAATTGAATCTGTGGCGTCTTCCCAGAATTCGTCATCATCGATTTTCTTTGGTGGCCAATACATTCCGGTATCAATGCCAGGAACAATTTCCTGCATTCGTTTAGCCCCAACAACTTCATGTTTGATTCCAACTGCAGTAAACAATTCCTGAGTTAGTGGAATCGATACCACCGGTACTTTCACCATCAGCACGCCAATGTTGCGAACTTCAGCAAGCACTTCGTCAGCAGGTGCATTCAAGTGAGTGCGCCAATTTTTCCAACATTGAAACGCTTCCCAAGAAAGTGCGACTGCATCGTATGTCGAGTAGTTGAATCGAATCACAGCGCTGGATGAACTTGTTGAGCCAAGTCCAGGTGCGGCAGCTTTATCAACAACGATTACCGACAAGCCTTTTCGTGCCAACTCATAAGCAACCGAGGAGCCAATCACTCCAGCCCCAATTACTACGGCATCGCACTTACTTGTCATTTCAAAATCTCCTGAATCTCTAAATCCATTGTTTCAGGAAACCAACTTCAGTGTTACAAAACTTCAAATACACAAACTAGAAAAGTGCCAAGAAACATGTAGGGACCAAAAGCGAGTCTTGATTTTCGGGTCATTCGCTTGGTTACTAATCCGATTACTGCCACCAGTCCGGCAATGAGAAATGAAACGAAGATTGCCACCAGCCACTGATTAGCGGAATACCACCCAACGCAGAGGCCAAGCGGAAAAGCAAACTTCACATCACCCATACCAAGCGAACCCCTGCTAACTAGATAAAGCAGCAGGTAAACGATTGTTGTAACGCCCGCTATGCCTAAGGCTGTCCCAAATCGGTCAAAATCAGATGCCATCCAACTGATTGCAGCCACGATGAGGATTTGAGTTGCAGTGAACCAGCCAACCAATTGGTTCGGCAGTCGATGGCTTTTGAAGTCGACGATCGAAAGTCGAGCTCCGAAATAGGCCAGCGGAATCATGGGCAGGAAACTGATCATTATTCAAAGTTAATTCCCCGACGCAAGGCTCTCGAAAATCTATCCACAGGCCTGCCCTAGACTCGGAACACTTGATCTACTTAGAGGAGATTGTCATGAAAATTCTTATTGTTGGCGCTAACGGACTACTTGGATCAGGCGCTGTAGCCGCTCTAACTGAAGGCAATGAAATCATTCAGGCTTCTCGCACTGGCGATGTTTCCGTTGACCTAACTAATCCAGAATCTATTGCCGCCATGTACGCCAAAGTTGGCAAAGTGGATGCAGTTATCTCCGCAACTGGCAAGGTGCCATTCAAAACTCTTTCCGAACTAACCCTTGCTGATTACCAGTCCGGAATCAACGACAAAATCTTGGGCCAAGTTGAATTGGTTCGTCAAGGACTTGAGTACGTTAACGATGGTGGTTCGTTCACCCTAACTACTGGAATTTTGGAACGCGCAGCGATTCCAACCGGCGTTGTTGCTTCACTTTCAAACGGTGCTTTGGAATCTTTCGTTATGGCTGCCGCAATTGAAATGCCACGTGGCATGCGTATCAACGTAGTTAGCCCAAGCGTTTTAGTTGAAGCGCCTGGCTACCACTCATACTTTGTTGGCTTTGAACAGGTAACTCTTAAGGCATGCGGTAAGGCTTACGCTAAATCAGTTAACGGCAAGAAGAACGGCCACGTTTACAAAGTTGGTTAGGCCTAACGAGTAACTGGAACTACTTTCACGCCAGTTGCTTCAAGCAAGATCAATAAGTCATCTTCTTTGCTTTGCGCGACCAATTCAATAACGTGTTCAGTTGGCCACACTAATTCACTTGCATCAGCACGTTGTAGGAAAGAAACCTTGGCGCCAGTTGCAGCCTTGAGCTTTTGAATTAGTTCTGGACTGTTCGGACCAACTAACAAGACATTAGTAGCCGTCGTAGCAAACGAAACTTCTACCGACTTTTCATGACGGTAAATCTCCCAGTGATAGCCAGCAACAATGCCAGTGCTGATCAAGATTCCGATAGCGAAACGCATTTCACTAAATGTGTTGGCACCAAGATTTGAACTCAGAATCCCGTCAAAAAGTTGGACCACAATTGTGATCAAGGAAACGATAGCTACAATTCCGCCCGCACCAAATAGCAAGAACAAGTAGATCCGTCTGACCGGGGAACTGAGTTCAGCGTTAGATTCAGCCCTGGCGATACTTTGAATTCGACTCCAGAAATGCCACCAAACTGGGCCAGCAACAACGATTACAGTGCCAGCACCAAGCAAGGTGTTTATCGCTCCAGCGCCAGCCAGTTGAACTTGTGATGTCAAAGACTCAATAAGAGCAACAATGACGATCGAGATTCCGATCGCACTTGCAATCAAGCTGATTGCAGATACTAAGTATTCGTAAGTCCGCTGCACATCTGTGCGTTCTGATTCATTTGGCAACAAGGATTTGTGGTACCACCAGAATAAGAAACCGGCGAAGGCAGTTGCTAACGATTGCGGAATGCTTGCAAAGTGTTCGCCAGCATTTTGTGACGTAGGTTCACCTACGAACCAAACTAGAACTTGATAAAGCGAAATGCTCAGTGAAGTAATGGCAATTACCAAAGTGCCACCAACGCCTGCAATCAGTACATAAGCAAGCCACAAGGTGTCGGACTTATTCGTATTGGCATTCTTGATCCAGTAATAGATCCAAAGAGCACCAGACATCACAAGTGTTCCCAGTCCAATTCCAATTGGATTTTCTGGTGAAACCAAAGCCAGCTTTTGGGTGTCAAAGAAAGTTTGTTGGCTAAGTAGAAGTGCTAGGACGCCACCTAAAACTTGAACTAACCCAATCAAGGCGGCGAGTGCTGTGATGAATGAGCCCACAAAGTACTGAATTCGAAAATCATTCTTAGGAATTACCGAATTAGATATCTTTAGCACGAGTATCAGAGCAGTGCCCCAAACAATCGTGCGACCAAGGGTTGAGCCCAAAACTTCATCGCCACTAATCACATTGTGAAGTGCAGCGATTGCTGATGACAGAAACACGAGTAACGAAACGATTGCTGCCAAGGTTGCAAAGAATGTTGGGATTAAACCATGACCTTCGCTTGGATTTTCGCGTAGTGAATTTCTAAGCCAGATCGTTATTCCAGCAAGCAATGGCCCGCCAACTACAACAAATGCCAAGTTACTTGCTAGTGAACTTTGGTCGGCATTAACAATATTTGATACATCAAGAGCTCGGCTAAGTAATCCAGCTAGTCCAACGGTCACGATCATGAATAGACCAAATGCCAATGCATATTGGAAAAATAGCCTTACTGGCTGTGCGGTATTACTTGATGAAGTCGCTCGCTTTGATACTTTGCGAATAACTAACACCACGACTGCAATCATGATTAGAAGTGGTAAGAAAGAAAGCAAGATACTCATTACTTGTACTCACCGCCACACTCGTAAGTTGGCCAAGGTATACCGGTAATCTTCCAGCCAGAATCTTCCTTAACTAATCGGAAGGTCTGAGTTTCGGCATATGAGCCACCAAATGGATCGCCGTTCGAAGTTTCAATAGTTACTGTGACTTTGGCAGATGTTTCAGTAGATGTTGCATCAGAAAGCCCGATACGAATTGAATCTTGGATGTAAGCGCGATCAAAATCTTCCGCGGTGCACTTTGTGTCAGATGCCAAGAACGACTTGGCCTGGTCAAAGTCTTTGTCGATAGCAGCATTTAGGTACTGCTGGACGACGCCTTCAGGTGAACCTTTATCAAGGTCGGCTGTTGGCTCCTTCACTGCAAACACTGCAATTAATGCAACCACTGCGATCGCCGCTACTACGATCCCGAGAACTCTATTAGCGCGTTTTTCACTCATAATTTTAGGCTACGCCTGCACATCATCAAAAGCAAAGGCCTAACAACTTTTTGTAAAGCAAAAGCGAAAGACCCCCGCGATACTGCGAGGGTTTTTCAAAGGTTTGAGCCAACAATTAAATTGTTTGCACCACCGACTAGGCACAATTTTGATTCATTCTCAGACTCATGTCAAGGAGTCACTTGTAGTCTTTTCTCAAGAGATTGAGGAACCTTGAGCACTGATCCGCTTTTAACGCCATTCACCATAAAGAATCTGACCCTGCGCAATCGCATCGTCAGTACTTCACATGAACCTTCATATAGTGAAGATGGCTTGCCTAAGGATCGTTACCGGGCGTATCACGTTGCTAAAGCAAAAGGTGGCGTTGGTCTGACCATGATTGGTGGTAGCTCAATCGTTAGTCGCGAAAGCGCACCAGCATTTGGCAACTTACAGCTTTGGAAAGATGAAACGGTTCACTGGCTTCGCCTGCTAACTGACGAAGTGCACGACAACGGTGCTGCGGTAATGATTCAGCTGACTCATTTAGGTCACCGTAGTAGCAGTTACTCAGGCGACTGGTTGCCAACAATTTCTGTTAGCGCAGTGCGCGAACGTGCCCACCGGTCTTTCACTAAAGAAGCTGAAGATTGGGACATGGATCGCATCAAAGCTGACTACGTGACTGCGGCCCAACGTTGTGTTGAAGCCGGCATGGATGGCATTGATCTGATGATTCACGGACATTATCTAGATTCGTTTATGACTCCGTTTTGGAACAATCGCACCGATGAGTTTGGCGGCTCACACGAAAACCGGATGCGCTACCCACTTGAAGTGATCAAGGCAATCCGCGCAGCAGTTCCGGAAGATTTCATAATCAGTGCGCGGATGAGTTTTGATGAACTTCGCGAGAATGGTCTTGGTCCTGGCGAATTGCTAACGGTTGCCCAAGACATCATCGATGAAGGAGTCGATGTGATTAGCGCTCTTGGTGGTGCGATTGATTCGGACTCACGATTAACCCGAATGATTCCAATTATGGGAATGGCATCAGCACCTCACCTCGAACTCATCGGAGAGATGAAACAGAAATTAAATGTTCCGGTTATGCACGCTGGAAAGATTGCTGATGTTGCTACCGCTCGTTATGCGATTGAAGCCGGCGTGCTGGATTTAGTTGGTATGACTAGGGCGCTTATTGCTGATCCATACTTGCCAACCAAGATTGCGAATAAAACTGAAGATCAGATTCGTCCTTGTGTTGGTGCAAGTATGTGTATTGATGGCATTTACACCGCAGGTGCCGCATTCTGTATTCATAATCCATCAACAGGTAGAGAACTAGAGCTGCCTCAAACAATTGATGTGGCAAAAGCAAAACGAAATGTAGCTGTTGTTGGTGGGGGTCCTGCCGGACTTGAAGCTGCCCGCACCCTGGCAGAAAAAGGTCACACCGTTACCTTGTTTGAAGCTAACGATTCCTTAGGTGGCCAGATCAACATTGCGATTCGCTCCCCTCGCCGCAGAGACTTACAAGGAATTACGGATTGGCGGACCCAAGAGTTAAAGCGCCTTGGGGTAGCTGTGAAATTAAATTCTTATGTTGATGCATCCGATCTTTCTGAAGCCGGTTTTGATGCCATTGTGGTTGCAACTGGTGGCATGCCGAAAGCACTTGAGATTCCTGGTGGAAATCACGTGCTGGAAAGTTGGGATGTGCTGAGCGGCGCAAAACGAATCACTGGCGATGTTCTTATCTATGACGATCATGGCGGCACACAAGCTTTGGATTTGGCCGAGAACTTAGCTCTGTCTGGCGCCAAAGTTGAATTGGTTACGCCAGAGCGCAACATGTCAGTTGATGTTGGTGGCATGGTTGCTTCGGCTTACTTCAAATCCTTGGCCGCGCTTGGTGTTAAGTTCACAATCTTGCGTGAACTAAAACGAATTGAAAAGAATTCTGACGGCACCTTTACTGCTTATCTAGGCATGGAGGATGAAGCTTGGGAAGAATCCCGAATTGTTAATGGCATCGTTGCAGAAACTGGAACCACGGCAATAAGTGATGTCTACGACGAACTTGTTTCACTTTCTTCAAATGGTGGTGAAGTCGCGATTGAAGCTCTAATCCACGGTGGGCCACAAACTTCGATTCGAAATCCTGAAGGAAAGTTCCAAGTTTTCAGAATTGGCGATGCAATCTCTAGCCGTGGAATTCACTCCGCGATCCTTGATGCAGCCCGCGTTTGTCGCGGTATTTAAGTCAATTTCTTCAAAGTCTGCATTTGTTCAAAATGTGAATTAACTTGTATGTATGTTGCTTAAAAGATTCTCGCTGGTTTTCGTAGCCGCCCTATTGGTTGCTGGCTGCTCCGGACAAACAGAGTCGGCAAGCTCATCAGCACCAAGTAACGAACCAAGCCTTCCAGTAGCTTCAGCTACTCCTGAAGAAGTATTTGATCCAGTTTCATTACCTGCACTTATGCAAACCGAAATTACTGGAACCGATTTGGTAGTTGGCGATGCAATTGGCAGTACTGCTACCTATACAAGGCACCCGATTACTTACAAAGCAAATGAATTCACTATCTCGGGAATCATGAATATCCCCAAAGGTGAAGGTCCTTTTTCAACTCTGGTTCTGGGACACGGCTACATAGATACTGACATCTACACATCGGGAC
>WLGZ01000018.1 GCA_009702945.1 Actinomycetota bacterium
ATGTTTACCTGAGAGCTAATGCGCGCATAAGCAGAATCCAATGACGGTTGCAGATCAGCAAACGGCATCTCGATCGTGATCTTGATGCGGGATGGGGAAATATTCTCGACGACGCTTTTCACGGCTCTCCTATTTATAAGGGCGTTAGATGTGTAGAGCCCGCCCTAAAAATTAAGGCGGACCCCACAACTACGAGTCGGGGCGGAGAGACTCGAACTCTCGGTCTCCTGCTCCCAAAGCAGGCGCGCTAGCCACTACGCTACGCCCCGATCTTGCTGTTCGATTCTAGTAGAAATTATGCGATACTCTAAATCTGTCCAATTGAAAGATTGGCATCGCGGGTGTAGCTCAATGGTAGAGCCCCAGCCTTCCAAGCTGGCCATGCCGGTTCGATCCCGGTCACCCGCTCGTATAGCGTCTCGCGCTTCGCACGAGCATTTGACTCGCGGGCGACCGGGATCGAACCGAAGGTTCGCCTGTATTCATTAGCCAATCGAATATCGATTGGCTAGGTCACCCACTCCATAACGGGAAGTGCGTTTTTCACGATCATTCGACTCGCGGGCCACCGGAATCGAACCGAGAATCGACTCGAATCGGTTCCACACTATGTACATCCATTTGGCTGGAAAAGTGACTATTTAATTAAACTAATTGGATGAACACGACCCTTGCTCATCCCCTAGATCCGTTATCAAAAATCGAACTAGAAACGGTCATGCAGTATGCCCGTGATCTTTGGGGCATTGACTCAAAATACTTTTTGCTCACCTGCCAATTGGCTGAGCCGTCTAAAGCCGAGGTCCTTGGTTGGACTCCGCAATCAAGCCTTGAGCGAGCAGTTCGCATCTCATTTCTACATCGACCAACTTCGGAAGTTTATGAAGGTGTGCTCACCACAAATGGCGCTGCAATCAGTTGGACTTTGATCTCCGGTGCAAAAGCTCCGGTTGTCATGACTGAGTCGGCACTAGCCGTAAAGGCAGTTCTTAAAGACACTCGTGTTCGTGACGCGTTAAAGCTAAGAGGCATAACCGATCCTGATACCCAGGTGTATGTCGAGACTTGGCCAATTGGCGCGCAAATTCCTAAACACCTCGACAATGGCAGGCGGCTAGTTTGGACACCAATGTGGCTACGGCCAACTCCAGAATCAAATGTGTACGCACACCCAATCAATGGTCTTTACGCAATAGTCGATTTGGAATCTGAAGAAGTAATTGACATTGAAGACAGTGGCGTGACTCCAATCCCAATGACACCAGGTGACTACCGACTTTCCCAAACCGGTGGCGGAGTGAAATTGAATGATCTGCAGATTGTTCAAAAAGATGGAGCTTCCTGCACGGTTAATGGGTGGAACGTTGACTGGGAACGCTGGAACTTTCGTGTGGGCTGGGATCATCGCGAAGGTTTAGTAATTCATGATGTTCGCTTTGATGACAATGGAGTAGAGCGAAGAATTGGTTATCGCATGTCAATTGCTGAGCTCGTCATTCCTTATGGCGATCCAAGTCAAGGTACTTATCGCAAGAATGCTTTCGACACAGGTGAGTTTGGTCTTGGTAGTTACACCAACTCCCTAACACTCGGTTGTGACTGCCTCGGCGAAATCTTGTATAAAGATGTCCACCTTCTAACTCCTGAGGGTGATGTCCGGGAAATCAAAAATGCTATTTGTATGCATGAAGAGGACCATGGCATTTTGTGGAAGCACGTCGACATTGATGGTCACGTGGAAGTACGACGAGGTCGACGCTTTGTAGTTTCGTCAATCGTCACAATTAACAATTACGAATATGGATATTTTTGGTACTTCTACCAAGATGGCTCCATTGAGTTTGAAGCCAAGCTAACGGGAATTGTGTTAACGCTTTCAGACACTCCTGGCATTGTTCATCCATCTGCGACAGAAATTGAACCTGGCCTGTGGGCTCCATATCATCAACATACTTTTTGTGCGCGCCTGGACTTAGATGTTGATGGTGAGAAAAACACAGTCATCGAAGTTGATTCCGTTGCAAAAGAAATGGGACCAGAGAATATTCATGGTGGTGCCTACATAACGCAAGAAACACCAATTGAAAATGAAGGCATGTCGGGCAGAATGCTGAACTTGATGACCAGCAGATATTGGAAGATCGTAAATCCAAACAAAAAGAACCACATGAACAAATCGGTTGGATTCAAGTTAGTTCCCGAAGGAAACTCCTTCCCACTCGCCTCTCCAGATTCTGTTATCGGCAAGCGGGCTGGGTTCATGTACCAACATCTTTGGGTGACACCTAACCGCAGGGAAGAAAGATACCCAGCTGGCGAATATCCATTTCAACATGAAGGTGGTGCCGGACTACCTAGTTGGACTAAGCAGAATCGAAATCTCGTTAACAAAGATGTTGTGATGTGGTACGTCTTTGGCGTAAATCACATTCCAAGACTCGAGGACTGGCCAGTTATGCCGGTGGAGCGAATTGGATTCATGCTCAAGCCAACAGGTTTCTTCAAGCGCAGCCCAGCAATGGATGTGGCACCTTCAATGGCAACTTGCTTGCGATGCAACGGTGATCAAACTCAACCTTGCACTTGTAACCACTAGCGGGATTCGTAGTCACCAATTTGACCAATGCGTCGAATGTGACGCTCGGCTTGGCTAAATGGAGTTTCTAAAAAGGCTTCGATGATTGCAAAAGCTTCTTCTTGCGAATGCTGTCGCGCACCTATGCCAACAACGTTTGCGTCATTGTGTTCTTTAGCTAGTTGGGCAGTGGCAATGCTCCAAGCAAGCGCAGCACGAACGCCCTTAACTTTGTTGGCTGCAATTTGTTCGCCGTTTCCTGAGCCACCGAATACGACACCTAAGGAACCAGGTTCGGCTGCCACTGCTTCAGCCGCTGCAATGCAGAACGCCGGGTAATCATCTTCTGCGTCATATTCATATGCGCCATGATCTACAACTTCATAGCCCTTGCTAGTTAAGTGCTGAGTCAGTGCATCTTTGAATTCAAGTCCAGCATGATCAGTAGCTAAATGAACGCGCATGTTTACCTCTTAATCGTCGTTGAGCAAAACTTAATCGAAAATTGGATCTCTGGTGCGGGTTCGCTTCAATTCAAAGAAGCCATCCGTGCCTGAAACAAGAACTACCCCATCCCAAAGCTTGCCTGCTGCCTCACCCCGAGGAATTGGTGATACTACGGGTCCAAACAACGCAGTGCCATTGACGTGGATTACAGGTGTACCAACATCCATGCCAACTGGGTCCATACCTTCGTGATGACTTTTCTTTAGGGCTGCATCAAAATCCGTAGAGTCAGCAGCAGCAAGCAGTTCCGCCGGTAACCCACATTCAGCAAGCGCCTCAACAATGACTGAAATGTAATCGTCGCCTCGGCCTTGGTCATGAATGCGTGTGCCCATAGCGGTGTAAAGCTTTCCGACTACTTCATCGCCATGTTGCTGTTGTGCTGCGATAACCACTCGAACCGGCGCCCAAGCGCGCTTCATTAAATCGATGTACTTCTCTGGAAGTTCGCGACCGTCGTTTAACACTGCTAAAGACATGACGTGCCAATTAGTGGTTACTGGGCGCACCTGTTCAACTTCAAGCATCCAACGTGAGGCGATCCAGGCCCAAGGACAAATGGGATCAAACCAAAAATCTGCAGTCATTTTTGTTTCAGTCATGAGTTCAGATTAGACCCGCATCTGCAAGCCTCGGTAACAGGTGTCAAGATGGTGTCATTCAGGCGAATCAATGGGAGAACTAATGTCCAGCACCAACATCAGTCGGTTGGAAGCAAGTGAACGTTCCGCAGTCGTTCAAGCCCAAAACTATGACGTGGAATTAGACCTCTCAACTCGTGATGACACGTTTGGCAGTCGCACCACAGTTCACTTTACGGCTCGTGAAGGTAACTCAACTTGGATTGATTTCATCGCTCCAAAAGTGCAGCGAATTGAACTAAATGGTGAGTCACTGGATACCTCAATCCATGACGGCTTTCGAATTCCGCTGCGCAACCTAAAGTCTCATAACGTTCTGATTGTTGAAGCGGAAGCCGCTTACATGAACACTGGTGAGGGCATGCATCGCTTTATTGATCCAGTGGATGATGAGGTTTACCTATACACGCAATTTGAGATTGCTGATGCGCGACGCGTGTTTGCCTGCTTCGATCAACCGGACATCAAAGCAACGTTTACGTTTTCAGTTACCGCTCCTGATCACTGGAAAGTTGTTAGTAACTCGACTACCCCGACACCAGCTTCGGTCCGTGATGGCATTGCAAAGTGGGAGTTTCCTGCCACAAAGAAGATGTCTACTTACATCACTGCGATAGTTGCTGGCCCTTATTACGAAGTGCGCGACGAATACCAGGGCAAGTTTGGAACCTATCCCCTGGGCCTGTTCTGTCGCAGCTCGCTTTCTGAATACCTAGATCCAGAAGATCTATTCACCGTCACAAAGCAAGGCTTTAAGTATTTTGAAGAAGCTTTCGACTATGGATATCCATTTGAAAAGTATGACCAACTCTTTGTTCCTGAGTTCAATGCTGGGGCAATGGAAAACGCAGGTTGCGTTACACATCACGAA
This sequence comes from Actinomycetota bacterium, assembly GCA_009702945.1. Taxonomy (GTDB): domain Bacteria; phylum Actinomycetota; class Actinomycetes; order S36-B12; family UBA5976; genus UBA5976. The sequence continues at coordinate 4,595 of WLGZ01000018.1, forward strand.
AGTTATGTTTTCCGTAGCAAGGTAACTCGCGCAACTTATGAACAGCGTGCTAACACTGTGTTGCATGAGATGGCTCACATGTGGTTTGGCGATCTTGTCACCATGAAGTGGTGGGATGACCTATGGCTAAATGAAAGCTTTGCTGAGTGGGCTGCGCATCACGCATCGGTTGAGGCAACGCAGTACACCGAAGCTTGGGTGAACTTTGTAAACCAACGTAAGGCTTGGGGTTACCGTCAAGATCAACTCCCAACCACTCACCCAATCGTTGCAGACATGTTTGATTTGGATGCGGTTGAAGTTAACTTCGATGGTATTACCTACGCCAAGGGTGCCTCTGCCTTACGCCAACTAGTTGCTTGGGTTGGCGAAGATGCATTCTTTGCTGGAATCCGGGAATACTTCAAGAAGCATGCTTGGGGTAACACTGAGTTAACTGACTTATTAGTTGAACTCGAAGCTGCAAGTGGTCGCTCCCTTCAAGACTGGACTCAGCGTTGGTTGCAAACAGCTGGCGTTAACACGCTTCGCCCAGAAATTGTGATTGAAGATGGAAAGTACAAATCTGTCGTAGTGATTCAGGAGCCACCAGTTGCTCCGGAAGGCGTGGATCAACTTCTTCGCCCACATCACATTGGAATTGGCTTATACAACCGATCTGGTTCAGTAATCAAGCGCGATAGTCGTATCGAAATCGACGTTGATGGTGCTCGGACTGAAGTACCAGAACTCATTGGGCAGCCTGCTGCTGATCTGTTGTTGCTAAATGACGGTGACTACACCTTCGTAAAGATTCGCTTAGACGAAAAATCAGCGAAGACTTCGGCGACCGGTTTGCGTGACATCGAAGACAGTGTTTCGCGAGCTTTGATTTGGGGCGCAGCATGGGACATGACCCGCGATGCCGAAATGAGTACCACTGATTACTTGAATATGGTCCTCGGCGCCGATCTGGGCAGTATTGAAATTGGCGTAGCGCAACAGCTATTGCTACAAGCCCGATCCGCAATCGAGCAATTTGGTAACCCAGCAAACCGGGCTGCGAATCGCGATGCACTGGCTGGATCACTTATCGAAGCGCTGGCAAAAACTGAGCCAGGTGGCGATCATCAACTTGCCTTTGTTAAAAACATTGCCGGCTTAGCCAGAACTGAAGATCACATTTCCCTAATTGCTGGCTGGCTGGATGGAAGTGCTACCCCAGCTGGCTTGGAAGTTGATACTGACCTGCGCTGGCAACTCGTGGCTCGCCTGGTTGCATTAGGTGCATTGCCTGAAACTGCGATCGATCAGGAACTAGAGCGCGACAACACTGCCGGCGGTCAGCGCCAAGCAGCATCAGCGCGCGCTGGCATTCCAACCGCAGAGGCAAAGTTAATCGCTTGGAAGTCGGTAATCGAAGATACCAATCTTGCCAATGCGCTACTTGAATCAACAGTTGGTGGATTTTCCCAACCAGATCAACGTGCGCTTCTCGAGCCATTCGTCGATAAGTACTTCAAGGTCATAGGTGAAGTTTGGGAAACTCGCACTAATGAAATAGCACAAACGTTAACTTTGGGTCTATTCCCATCGTTACTCGGTTCGCCAGAAATTTTGGCCAAGGCTGACGCGTTTATTGCTAGCTCAGTTGACGTTGGCGCTATTCGATTGATTCGTGAACTGCGCGATAACGTGGCGCGTTCACTTCGCTGTCAATCTATGGATGCGAGTTAATTCAGATTTGCAATTGCGCTAGTTGCTAATTTGCGAGCGTTCGGTACCAGATGCTTGGCGATCAGAAAGTGTTGGGTCGTCTAGATAACCGCCGCGAGTTGATTTGCGCGCTGCGCTTGTCCAGCTCGGTCCCATGGTTAGAAGCGCAAGAATTCCATAGATTGCTAAAGGCAAAACGACGAACCACAAAATTGCGTTCAGCGTACCCATTGGTTCCCCTGGCTGATCGCCATCGTCGCGCTTTGTCGACTCAGCTAATGCTGGCGAAACAGAAGTTGCCGTTAAAACTGCAATAGCTGATGTGGTGGACCAAATACGGCGAAGGCTTCTCGTCATGTCCTTTAGTTTACATGACGAATCCTCGACACGATTGCGGCCCATGACAAACGTGTAGATTCTCGCCAAAATAGAGGTATGACTAATTCAGAATTTCCGGATTGGTTCCTGGGGGAACCTTTAAGAATCATCATTATTTTCTTGGTTGCATTTGTAGTGCGCTTCTTGTTGGTGCGGGCTAGTAACCGCGTTATTCGACAAGCCTTTGGTTCGAGCGATCGTCGGGATCAAAGAAGCTCTACTATTTCAACCGTCTTAAACACCATGACTTCAGTAATAATCTGGGGCACTGCAATTTTGATGGCCTTAACGGTGCTTGGGGTTAACATTGCACCGCTTTTGGCCAGTGCTGGAATCGCCGGCGTTGCTCTGGGCTTTGGTGCCCAGACTTTAGTTAAGGATTACATTTCCGGAATCTTTTTGATTATCGAAGACCAGTACGGAATTGGCGACGAAGTCGAAATTGGAACCGTTAAAGGCCGAGTTGAAGCAGTGGCGCTGCGAACGACTCGAGTTCGCGATGAAGCTGGGGTTCTTTGGTACATCAGAAACGGCGAAATCCTAAACGTTGCTAACTTCAGCCAAAACACGACTTGGGAAAAGTAAGTTCCTCATTCTGCGCGAGGGCTAAAAATCCGTAACACTTAGGTATGTCACAACTTTGTCTCGTAACTGGTGCCACTGGATATATCGGTGGTCGGCTAATACCCCGCCTGCTTGCTGAAGGGGTTCGAGTTCGAGTACTGGTTCGACATCCAGAGCGAATCTCGCAGCATCCTTGGTTTGACCAGGTTGAAATAGTAAGTGGCACTGCAGATAACCCCGACGTTTGTAATGAGGCATTGCGCGATGTTGACGTTGCCTATTACTTGATCCACGCAATTGGAAGTTCTGGTGACTTTGAAGAAACCGAAAGAAATACTGCAGGCGTCTTTGCGCAAGCGGCAAAAGCACAAAACGTAGGACGAATTGTTTACCTTGGTGGTCTGCAAAATGATCCAAAGCTTTCGCCACACTTGAGGTCACGCGCAGAAGTCGGAAATATCTTTATCAATTCGGGTGTGCCAACAATTGCATTTGGTGCCGCAGTAATCATTGGGTCTGGAAGCCTCTCATTTGAAATGCTTCGCTATTTAACTGAACGCCTTCCTGCGATGATCACGCCACGCTGGGTTCGCACAAAAATTCAACCAATCGCGGTTCGAGATGTTTTGCGCTACTTAACCGAATCACGTAATCTGCCAGCCGGAATAAATAGAACATTCGACATCGGTGGACCAGATGTATTGACTTACCAAAAGATGATGCATGGCTATGCAAAAGTTGCTGGCCTTCGCAAGCGCATAATTCTTCCAATCAACTTGCTCTCCCCTGGTCTATCCGCTCGTTGGATTGGCCTTGTTACGCCGGTTCCAAAGAATATTGCGCGACCTTTGGTTGATAGTTTGAAAACCGAAGTTATCTGCGCGGAACATGACATTAAGCAATACATTCCAGATCCGCCTGAGGGCTTATTGGGATTTGAAGACTCAGTTGCCATTGCACTAACTCGGATTCGCCAGGCAAACGTAAAGTCACGTTGGTCTTCAGCTTCTATGCCAGGTGAACCAAGCGACCCATTGCCAACCGATCCTGATTGGGCCGGTGGCTCGCTATACACAGACGATCGTTACGTACCTTCGAATTCAACGCCAGAATCTCTATGGCGAATCATTGAAGGAATCGGCGGAGAAAACGGTTGGTACTCCTTCCCGCTAGCTTGGGAAACTCGTGGACTTATTGATCGATTTTTTGGTGGACCAGGAATTCGAAGAGGTCGACGGGATCCCAACAAGTTACTTGCTGGTGAGATTGTAGATTTTTGGCGGGTTGAGGAATGTATTCCAGGTGAGTTACTAAGACTTCGGGCCGAGATGCATATGCCTGGGCTTGCTTGGTTAGAGCTACGCGTGGAAAAGAATGATGCTGGTGAAACCATGTATCACCAGCATGCGATCTACCATCCAAAGGGCTTAGCAGGCCATGCATATTGGTGGTCGGTGTGGCCATTCCACGGCTTTGTATTTGGTTCTATGACCAGAAACATTACAAAAGCTGCTGTCGAACTAGATGCGCAGAGCAAAGAACTTAATACGGCAAACTAGAGGCGTGGAACAATCACTCTTTGATGCAGTTGGTGGCGAAGAATTCTTCGTCAAACTCGTTGATGGCTTTTACGTTGGCATTGAGTCCGATGAAGTTTTGCGCCCGATGTATGTCGATCAAGATCTAACTGAATCCCGTCGGCATTTAACGCTCTTCTTGCAGCAATACTGGGGTGGGCCATCCATCTATCAGGCAGAGCGGGGTCACCCAAGACTTCGTATGCGACACATGCCATTTGTAATTGACGAAGATGCTCGAGATCGCTGGATTTACCATATGCACGCTTCGCTCTCCCAGATTGAAATGGATGAAGCACTTCGTGACCAACTTTGGACTTATCTAGTTTCTGCCGCACATAGTTTGGTTAATACTCCTTAACGCCAGCACCAGCACGCGCTGTAACGGTAGCCTTGAAACATGTTCACTGCTGTCTCCCGCATACATCGAGCCTGGTGGATAGTTGCAATCACTTTTCTGACACTTATTTCTGCTGCAGCATTTAGGTCAACAACTGGCGTCATGTTGGTGCCACTGGAAGAAGAGTTCGGTTGGTCCCGCAGCGTTACCTCTGGCGCCGTAGCACTCCACTTACTTATGTATGGCATAACTGCACCTTTTGCAGCCACCTTGATTGAACGTTTCTCGATGCGTCGCGTTGTCGCTTCGGCATTACTTCTGGTTGCTTCAGGTTTATACCTAACGACACTTATGACCCAAAGTTGGCACTTAGTTGTTCTCTGGGGGCTCTTCGTAGGATTTGGAACCGGATGTTTAGCTTTGGTATTCGGTGCAGCAGTTGCTAACCGATGGTTTGTTAAACGCCGCGGGTTAGTTACCGGTGTGTTTTCAGCTGGCTATGCCACCGGATCAATGATATTTCTGCCGCTCTTAACTTTCATGATCACTTCTAATGGATGGCGAAGTGCTTCAATTACCGTTGCCGCTTTTTGTGCGGTGCTTGCGCCAATCGTCTTTATCTTTTTACGGGATCGGCCATCAGATATTGGGCTACTACCCTATGGCGCGACAGAAGAACCAGAAATGGGCCCAGCTGCGCCCGCAACTGCGCGCGGTGCGATTGAAATCTTGTTTACAGCAATGCGTCACCCAGCATTTTGGGTTCTAGCGTTCACATTTTTTGTATGCGGTTGGTCCACCAATGGGCTGATCGGCACGCACTTTATTCCGGCTGCTCATGATCACGGTATGCCTGCAACAACTGCGGCATCACTTCTGGCAATTATTGGAATCTTCGATCTAATTGGAACTGTTGGATCCGGTTACTTAACAGACAAAGTCAGCTCAATGTGGCTACTAGTTTTCTTCTATGGCATGCGCGGTTTGGCACTGCTGACAATTCCAGTAGTTCTCGGACCGCACGTTAATCCCCCACTGATTTTCTTCATTGTTTTCTATGGCTTGGATTGGATCGCCACTGTTCCCCCTACGGTTCAGTTGTGCCGAGAGTACTTTGGAGTGGCACGATCAGGCGTTGTATATGGCTGGGTATTTGCTTTTCATATGATCGGCGCAGCTATTGCCGCATCTTTTGCTGGCTGGATACGTGAGACAAATGGCGACTACGAAATCGCTTGGTACACCGCTGCAATCCTTTGTTTGATTGCTGCCGCTTGTATGTTCTTGCTCAAGAAGATCCCGACGCTAGCTCAGGCCGAGAAAGCGAACTTAACTTCGCATTAAGCGAGTGTAAGTTTCCCGAAGCTCAGCTGGAATCCGACCAGGTCGGCCTCGTTCCAAATCCATGCAAACCATTGTGGTTTTTGCACGCAGGTATTCGATGTCACCATCGTGCATTGAATAGGCAATGACGTAAGAAGAGTTCCCCATCGATTCAATCCAAACGGTCATTTCGATTGGTTCTGGCTGGAACACCAATGGCTTGACGTAATCAATTTCGTGGCGAACAACTAACTGTCCGAAGCCATCCAAGTCAGGGGCAAAGCCTGCTTGCGCCAATAGTGATACACGAGCATCTTCTAGGTAGCCAACGTAAGCAACATTGTTGATGTGCTTAAAGATATCCATGTCACCCCAGCGCAGATGCACTGGAATTGTTAACGCTGCCAACTCTTAACCTCGAGTTAGTTTGCGGTACGTTGCGCGATGTGGACGAGCTGCATCTGCGCCAAGGCGATCGATCTTGTTCTTTTCATAGGACTCGAAGTTTCCTTCAAACCAGAACCAAGTTGAATCACCTTCGTAAGCCAAGATGTGAGTCGCAATCCGGTCTAGGAACCAGCGATCGTGTGAGGTGATCACAGCGCAGCCGGGGAATTCAAGCAGAGCATTTTCTAGCGATCCAAGGGTTTCAACATCTAAATCGTTAGTTGGTTCATCGAGCAGCAATACGTTTCCGCCCTGCTTCAAAGTAAGGGCAAGGTTCAAGCGGTTTCGCTCACCACCGGATAGCACGCCAGAAGGTTTTTGCTGATCTGGGCCCTTGAAACCGAATGCGCCAATGTAAGCACGGGACGGCATTTCAACTGCGCCGACCTTAATCCAGTCCAGACCATCGGAAACAACTTCCCAGACGTTCTTAGTTGGATCTAAGCCAGAACGACTCTGGTCAACATAGGAAAGCTTTACGGTTTCACCAACTCGAAGAGATCCGGAATCTGGCTGAGTTGATGCATCGCTAGTGTCACCTTCGGCAGCTGCAACAATCATGCGGAACAAAGTAGTTTTACCAACACCGTTAGGTCCGATTACACCGATGATGCCGTTACGTGGCAATGTGAATGACAAGTCATCCATAAGAATTCGGTCTCCGAAACCTTTACCAAGTTTGTCGGCTTCAATTACGACGTTACCCAAACGTGGGCCAGGTGGAATCTGAATTTCTTCAAAGTCCATCTTGCGAGTCTTTTCAGCTTCGATCGCCATTTCTTCATAGCGATCAAGACGAGCGCGACTCTTAGTCTGACGAGCCTTGGCATTGGAACGAACCCATTCA
>WLGZ01000019.1 GCA_009702945.1 Actinomycetota bacterium
AATATTCGCTGGCACAGACAATTCGCGCACTTTGGCACCTTTCCATAAAAAGCCTTAAGAGAGGGTAACCCAGGAAATCTAAATCTGGTCCCGAAACCAATAAAAGTGTCCATTTTTGAGGGCAGTAATTGCTGATACCGCTGACGTTGGTTACCGTAAGGGTGTGTCCGAAAGCGATAAGTTTTATAAGTTTCTGAAAAAGGTTGCCATTGGCCCGGCAATCGAAGTCGCTTTTCACCCTTGGGTTGAAGGACTTGAGAATATCCCAGAGACTGGCTCAGCTATTTTGGCGAGTAATCATCTTTCTTTCTCAGACTCAATTTTTTTACCAATCGCAGTGCCGCGAAAAATTACATTTATGGCTAAGAGCGAATACTTCGAAGGTCCTGGCATTAGAGGTAAAGCAACTGCAGCATTCTTCCGAGGCGCCGGCCAAGTACCAGTTGATCGCACTGGCGGCAATGCCAGCACAGCTGCAATCAGTACTGGGGTTCGCCTACTAAGTGAAGGACATTTGCTGGGAATTTATCCAGAAGGAACTAGATCATCAGATGGTCGGCTATACCGAGGTAAAACTGGGGTAGCACGTATGGCACTGGAAGCGAAAGTTCCTGTCATTCCAGTTGCAATGATTAACACCGAGATGGTGCAACCAATTGGAAAGTCGCGTCCAAATTTTGGTGTAGAAGTAGGAATTCGAATTGGTGAACCACTTGATTTCTCGCGCTATTACGGAATGGAAGATGATCGCTTCGTCTTACGTTCATTGACGGATGAAATCATGTACCGAATTATGGATTTGTCAGGACAAGAGTATGTCGACAAATACGCATCACGATCAAAGCGTCCCGAATAAGTCTTAACTGATTAGTGGCTTAACAGTTTTCCCTTAGGCTGAGCGATGTCGCTTAACAAAGTGTTAAACCACGACCGCTCAGTATTAAACGGTTTTGCACCTGCAACTCGATCAAATTCACAGGCCCGAATCACATTTGCCTGATCTTCATCTTGTCCAACAAGTCCACTAATCCCGTCTAGCGCAGATCGAACTGCGACAACGGCGCACTCTCTAATCAGTGCTTGATCCTTTTTATTTGCTGGAGCTGAGCGCGAGTAGTAACCACTCTTTTGAACCAAGACTTTTTCCGCACCGATCATCGGAGCGAATTGATCTGCAAACCAAGCGCCCGGGTTAATCTTGTCGATCTTCACGTGCCCAAATGGATCTAGCGGAATTTCTTCGCCGCGACTTTTCATTTCAGCAACTATTGAATCCACGCCAGCGCCTTCAGACAAAAATATGTTGACGTTTCCAACTTCATTCATAACCGAGCTAAGACGCATTGCTTCGGAACTTAAATCAATTTCTAACTCTGGAACATAGACCGCATGGACTTCACGATTTTCTCGAGCAACACCTAGTTCAGGTAACCATTTCATGTCATCGAGTAAGCCGCGATAGGCAACAGCAGTTGCAGCCGTTAACCAGCCGCAATGGCGTCCCATAACTTCATGCACAATCAACATCTTGGTATTTGAGCTGTGCTCAGAAACTATGTTGCTGAAATGGTGAGCACCTTCGTCAGCGGCAGTCCAGGCACCAAGTGATTGCGCGATGGGGTAAACATCGTTATCAATTGTTTTTGGTAAGCCAACAACGCCAAGTCCGTAATTGTTCTTTGCTAAAAACGTTGCTAAATCGGCGGCTGCTGTATTGGTATCGTCGCCCCCAATTGTGTGCAGAACATCAACACCATCCGCAATCAATTGATCGGCCGCCACTTGTTGTGGGTCTTGGCCTGGGGCAACCAAACCGCGCTTTACGCAGTCTTCGATGTTGGTTAGCTTTACCCGGGAGTTACCAATGGGGCTGCCACCAAATGCCTGCAACAGATGGGCTTGGTTGCGAATTTCGGGCGTGATAGTGATTGAATCGCCCAACAAAAGTCCGCGATAACCATTGCGATAAGCAATGATTTCAACCTCTGGTGCCACTTTGGAGTATTCCTCAATCAGTGCGCCAACAGCCGAAGAGAGACATGGAGCTAGTCCGCCCGCAGTAAGCAGTGCAACTTTTTTGATTGGCATATGGCAATTCTAGTCGTGGGCTAGTTGCGCAATGGGATTTGCAGATTTAGTGAACCGCCAGAATCGCCACTAATCTAGGGATGTGAGTGAGATTTCTTGGCCTAATCTGCCAGCAGCCCAGCAACCAACCTGGCCAACTGCTGAGGGACTTGCCCATGCCCAGCAAATTTTGGCGACATTGCCACCACTAGTTTTCGCTGGCGAATGCGATGAACTTAAATCTCGACTGGCAGCCGCCACTAATGGTGATGCTTTTGTCTTGATGGGCGGGGATTGCGCCGAGACTTTTGTGGCAAACACTGCCGACTCAATTCGGGCTCGCTTGAAGACTGTACTTCAGATGGCAATCGTTTTGACTTATGGCGCATCAATGCCGGTGGTAAAGATCGGTCGTATCGCCGGCCAGTACGGTAAGCCGCGCAGCTCATCTGAAGAAACCATTGATGGAGTTAGCCTGCCGTCATACCGCGGTGATGCAGTAAATGGACTTGAGTTCACAAAAGAGTCTCGCGAACCAGATCCGATGCGATTGGTTCAGACTTACCATGCGAGTGCCGCCACTTTGAATTTGGTGCGCGCCTTTACGCAAGGTGGGTACGCAGATTTACGCCAGGTTCACTCTTGGAACCAAGACTTTGTTAGTGAATCAACACCTGGCAAGCGTTACGAGGAAATGGCGGCAGAGATTGATCGCGCCCTTTCATTTATGACGGCATGTGGCGCAGATCCCGAGGAATTCAAGCGCGCTGATTTCTACGCCAGCCACGAAGCGTTGTTATTGGATTACGAGAAGCCACTAACTCGAGTAGATTCGCGAACTGGAAATCTTTATGACGTATCTGGCCACTTTGTTTGGGTTGGCGAGAGAACTCGCGAACTTGATGGCGCACATATTGATTTCGTTTCTAAAATCAAGAATCCAATTGGTGTCAAGATCGGGCCAAAAACAACCGAAGCTGACATCTTGGGATTACTTGAAAAGCTGAATCCAGAAAAGATTCCAGGACGATTGATGTTCATAACCCGAATGGGTGCTGGCAACATCAGAAATGTTCTGCCTAAGCTAGTTGCTGCGGTGCAAAAAACAGATGAGCCAGTTTTATGGGTTTGTGATCCAATGCATGGCAACACTACGGAAGCCGCATCTGGGCACAAGACTCGGTTGCTGGATGACGTTATTGACGAAGTTCGCGGCTTCTTTGAAGTGCACAAGGCACAAGGAACACATCCAGGTGGAATTCATATTGAATTAACCGGAGATGACGTTACTGAATGTTTGGGCGGCATCGGGGGAGTTAGCGAGACTGATTTACCGTTGAGGTACGAGACTGCGTGCGACCCGAGACTAAATCGCATTCAAAGTTTGGACTTGGCTTTCCAGGTTGCAGACATGCTGCGGGATCGAAAGTAATTACCTAAACAATTTCTAAAGTAATTACCGAGCCCTTTGGAGCCTTGGAACCACCTGCAGGATTCTGTGAATAAACCTTATTCAAGATAGCCACTGTCAGTTTGTTGACTACCTTCACTTGAAAACCAGCGCTCTGCAGTGTAGTTGTCGCGGTAGCAACATCCATTCCAACTACATTCGGCACATCTACTAGAACTGGGCCTTTGCTAAGTACGACCTTAATAATGGTGCCCTTTGGAACTGTGGTCCCTGGAATTGGATCCGTGGAAAGAATCGTGCCAGCTACGCTGTCATCAAAATCTTCTCGAGTCGTTTCGGTCGTTAGTCCAATAGCGCCCAGCGTTGTTGTGGCGTCTGTAATTAAGGTGCCGATAATGGGTGGAACTTCGACTGGAGCAGGGCCTTTGGAAACCAAGATTGTGACAGGTGTTTCTCGCTTAACTGATGTGCCACCAACTGGGTCCGTACTGACAACTTTTCCAACCGGAATCACTTCATCAAAAACTTCATTCGTGGCAGAGATAACTAGCGTTAATGCCTCCAGCGCAGAAGTTGCATCCTTTGGATCTTGTCCAGTTAAGTCAGACGGAATTAAGTAACGCTCTTGTCCTTTCGAAACAATAAGTGTGACCGGTGAACCTTTTCTAGCATTTTCGCCACTTGCTGGGTCAGTTCTAATTACAACTCCGGCCGGAATGTCTTCGGAAAACTCTTCAACGACTTCAACACCGAGCTCTAGTGGAGCCAAGATAACCGTTGCTTCGTCAACTGTTAATGAACTAACGGGCGGAACAACCTCGTAACTACCAGTGAATTGATACCAAGCGCCACCTCCTACCAAAAGTGCGAGTATCAAAAACAGCGGAGCCCATTTGCGACTCTTAGGCCTAGTTGAACTTTCACGATGCACGCCGCTGGGTCCAACTCCTGGATTTGGTTTTTGAAGTGGGACTGCACCAGTAGCTCGGTGCGCACCCCGAACTGGAGTTGGAATCACTTGTGTGTTCTGAAGCGGAAGTGCTGTTGTGAGGGCTTCGGCACGGGGGACTGCCGAAATAGCGCGCACCACGCCATCACGGAACTCTCTTGCACTTTGAATTCGCTCAGTTGGAGATTTTCTGGTTGCCGCAAGAACTAAATGATCTACTGCAGGCGGAACATCAGGCTGGATTGAACTCGGCGCTGAGACGCTGCTGTTGACGTGTTGGTATGCGACTTCAAGCGGTGAAGATCCAGTAAATGGCACAAGTCCAGTAACCATTTCGTAAAGCAAGATGCCGCACGAGTAAACATCTGATCTTTGATCAACGGCAAGTTGCTGAACTTGTTCAGGCGAAAGGTAAGCCATAGTGCCAAGTAGAACTGCTCCAGTGGAATCGCTAACCGGAGTGTCATTGATAACTCTTGCTAAACCAAAGTCTGTAACTTTGATGTGGCCATCATGTGTGATCAAGACATTTTCTGGCTTGATGTCACGATGGACGAATCCAGCGTCATGAGCTGAACTTAATCCGGCAAGTACGGAACTTATGATCTCCAAGGCATGGGCACTAGTAAATGGTCCAGATTGCGCCATGATTTCACGAATAGTTCTGCCTTGTACGAATTCCATTACCAAGAATGGGAAGCCTTCACTAATTCCTTGATCGTGAACTGCAACAACATTTGGATGAGTTAAGGCTGCCGTTGCCCGTGCCTCTTGAGTAAAGCGATCTACAAAATCTGGGTCATTTACTAAAACGCCACCGAGCACCTTGAGAGCTACGGTTCGGCCGAGCCTTAAGTCGGTGCCACGATAAACCGTGGCCATTCCGCCACGTGCGATCAGCTCATCGACGCTGTAGCGTCCCTCCAAAACCTTGCCCAAAAGGGGATCTAGGTTTTGCGAATCAGTCACTGCTTCATTCTAGATGCCGACACTAAAACTCGTCTCTGCGCCACGACAAGGTAGATTTAGTAGCAACCGGAAGTGAGTCTCATGTCGAAGTTCGCCTATTTGAGTGTTCTTTTAGGCTGCCTTGTGGGAACTGCTTGGCTTGAGTTTTTTCTGCGCACCAAGGTTTACCGAAGAGCGGTTCGCTTGATTCTTACGATTTTGCCGGTGGTTGTAGTTTTCTCAATTTGGGATGCGTACGCGATCGCGCAAGGACACTGGACATTTGACCCACGTTATGTAACCGGGATAACTACGGTTGCAAATATTCCACTTGATGAGATTTTGTTTTTCATTGTGATTCCGATTTGTGCAATTTTGTCATTTGAAGCGGTAAGAAGTGCCCGTAACTGGGAAGCTGGGGACGAGGAAACCAAATGACTTACACGCAATTGGCAGTACTTGGTGTTTCGATCGCAATTATTTTGGATCTTTATGTCTTCAAAACGAAGTTGCTCCGACGAAGAGTTTTTTGGGTTTCATATTCAATTGTGGTTTTCTTCCAATTGGTCACAAATGGAATATTGACTGGTTTCGGAATTGTGGAATATCACGGTGAGGCAATCATCGGTTCAACTACACCACAAGATGAACCGCCGACGTTTATCGGTGATGGAAGACTAATTTACGCCCCAATTGAGGATTTACTCTTCGGGTTTAGCCTCGTAGTGCTGTCATTAATCATTTGGATATGGCTTGGCAAGAAGGGCATACAACGTGAGCCAATGGCTGGGCCACCAAGAAAAAGCGTTCATCGCCTTCTCGGAATTAAGTAGTTCGTTTCCATAGCTTTCGAGCTTGGAAGTATGCAGGAATTGCCACTTGCAGTCGTCGGGTCAGTGAAACTGTCGCACGTTTAGTAAAGACTTCGTAGTCAATTCCTTCAACGGCATCGACAATTCCGCAGTAAAGGATGCGCGCCGTTTCAATGCAAGGCTGGGCAGATTGACCCAACATTGCAATCCCGGCTCGAGAAGATTCTTCGAGTTGGCGTACTCGCGAAACTTGAAACTCTAAGGCTGCCTTGATTTGGGGAGTAGCAATTCGGGCTTCTAGGTCAGCCCTGGTGACGCCAAACTGGGCAAGCTCGGCAAGTGGGAGATAAACCCGACCTCGCTCTAAATCTTCACCTACATCACGAATGAAGTTTGCTAGCTGAAATGCCACACCAAGTTCGGTTGCATGTTTGTATGCATCCTGACTGGTTGGTTCCAAAATCGGAACCATTTGTAATCCAATTACAGCTGCGGAGCCATAAACATATTCGTAGAGATCTTCGTAAGTTTGGTACTCAGTGACCGTTAGATCCATGGTCATGGAATGTAAGAATGCCTCAAAGTGCGCTCTGGGAATGTTCCAGCGCCTAACTGTGTCCAGCACTGCAAGGCAAACTGGATCATTAGTTTCACCAGAATCGAATTTTGCTAAGAAATCATCGCCCCAAATCTTTAGCTGTTCTGCTTTTTGAGACTCAGTGAGCGTTGAAGCTAAATCATCCACGATCTCATCTGCATACCTGGCAAATCCGTAGAGCGCGTGAACGCATGGGCGCTTAGCAGGAGGAAGAAGCAGTGTTGCTAAATAGTAAGTCTTGCCATGCTCAGCATTTAGCTGGCGACACAATTCATAGGATTCGCGCAGGGCTGGATCAAAGATTCCGGCGGCATCAAGATCACGTTTAGACACAGAGGTAACTATATGCAATTGAGTCTTGCCTTGGATCATCAACCCGCAATTTGATCAAAATTCGAGATTTCGTCTGGTGGCGCGTAGGGTTACATCTGCACAAGGTGTGTGAAGTTCAGTTAGGAATTACGTGGCTGCTCCAAACCCAGGTTTACTGGCTGCAATGCTCAAAGCTCAGAGACTTAATGGAGTTTTGCGCTGGAAAGTTTCCTTCACCGAATCTGGATTCAAAGGCGAGACAAATTTAGCTGCCTGGAATGGCATCTGGATTGAAACCTCCGCAGTTAAGTCGACCCAAGACTTTGTTGATGTTGTCGCTAATCAAACTTCAAATCCAAAGTTGGTTGGAAGTTCCCTTGCTCAACTAATTGAAACCATGATTTCTGGAGTCGAGTCGGTTGAAAACACCTGCATAGGTTGGTCTGGCTGGCAAGACTTGTTAAAAACTGATCCGCAAGCGGCACTAGAAATAGCAGAAGCTTTGGATTTAGCTTGCCAAGAGCGCTCCGGCGTAGTCGTAGTTTGCGATTCCGTTGGATCATTCCCAGGAATTTCAGAACTTTCCCAAGGCTAGTTCGGTAATTAAGCCAATTCACGTTCTCGTGCTGATTCAATCTCAGCTGCAGAAGTTGGCAACATATCTTGTTCGGTGTTGTCGCCCAAAATAAGGGAACGTTCAGCCGTAGATGCCAACATGGCAAGCCCAAGCGTTATGCCAGCTAAAACCATTGCGATGCCATCACTTAGCTCCAGGAACGTGTCAGCAGTTGCACTCGAGTTAGCAATCCCGTGAATTGTAAATGAAGCAATCGCAAGCACCATTAAGCGAACTTGTTTGTGACTTAGTCCAGTTACTGCAAGCAAAGGTATTGACCACAATAAGTACCAAGGTTGGACGACTGGTCCAAGGACTACAAGTGCAACAAATGAAAGCGCCACACCACGGGTTGCACTTCGACCAGCTGGACGAACCACCAGTAGCACTAAGACGATTGCCAAAATCACGGATCCGATTAATCGAGTAATTCCCACTGAGGTATCAACAACGTTTCCGAACCCAAGCATTCGGATTGGGCCACCAATAAGCATTCCAATTGCAGTGGTAGGAGAGAGCCAACTTTTAACAGTGCCTGGTGTTGACAGTGATCCAATCCACCCAAATGGTCCAGTCTCGGCTAAAGCTGAAGTCATAAAGAGTGTGGATAGGGCAATCAATCCTGCGATCGCTCCGTACTTGGCACGTCTTATCCAACTCGCACCACTTCCGGCGGCGATTAGAGCTAAGAATGGCAACAAAACAATAGCAACTGGTTTTATCCCAAGTGCGAGAGTGGCCAAGACAACACCAGAAATAAAGTGACCGCGCAATGCAAGCACCATTGCGATGCACACCAAGCCAACCATCAAGGCATCGTTGTGTGAGCCGGCAACGAAGTGCATAAGAACTAGTGGATTCATCACGCCGATCCAGGCAGCAGAAACTGGATTAACGCCGTGCGCCTTAGCTAGGTAAGGAATACTCAGGCAAATGAAAACAACACCCGCAAGTGAAGTTAATCGAAATAGATACGACGCAACTAGAGATGAATCTTGGCTTATAGCCGCTATGGCTTTTTCAACTAGGAGAAAAACTGGACCGTAGGGAGTTGGTGCATCTCCCCAAAGTGGATCTACGCCACTTTGAAACCAGCCTGGAACAACTGATACGCCAGATTCATATGGATTGTTTCCAGCGAGCTGCATTTTGCCTTGCATGAAATATGAATAGACATCTCGACTAAATAGCGGTGGCGTAACAAGCAAAGGCAACAGCCAGGCAATCAGTGAGAAGTAAATCGTTTCTAGTCGCAGGATTTTTCCGTGAAGCGCATCAACTCCGACCACAAGCCAAACCTGAAGGATTAGCGCTGCCCCAACAACAACAAATGAGCGTGTTAGGGCAAGGCCGATAGTTTCAGTCTGGACAAAATCGATAAATTTCCATTGCAAGATGTCTGCCGAAAGCGGAAACCAACCAACACCAAGTCCGCCGATTGCAATAAACGCTGAGCCAAGAAAGCCAGGAAGTGCATAAAGTCCAAACCAACCTGGGTCTGTTGAGATCCGGCGGGTTGGCATTACTTCAGAATACGCGCCTTAACGTCGCGCACGCGATACATAAGTCTTGTCGGGTCCAGTAATACGCTCAGCAGCTAATCGTCCAGACACTAAGACCATTGGCACGCCAACACCAGGCTGAGTTCCTGATCCAGTAAACACAACATTTTCACCGAACATATTTCCCGGACGGAATGGTCCAGTTTGTAAGAATGAGTGAGCTGCGGCAAACGGTGCGCCACGTTCCATGCCACGATCTGACCAGTCTTGTGGAGTCGTGATGTGCTCAACTTCAATGGCATCGCCAAATCCGGTGTAGCCGCGGGCCTGCAAAGTTTCAATTGCATGGTCGCGATACGCAGGTGCTTGCTTGTTCCAGTCAATGTCAGCATCAAGGTTTGGAGTAGGGAAGAGCACGTAATAAACCTGCTTGCCATCTGGCGCTAAGCCTGGATCGCTATACGTTGGGTTAGTGACGAGAACACTCGGATCTGACATCAACTGCTTCTTGTCAATCAATTCCTCAAAGACGCCAGCCCAACTATGACCAAAGTGAATATTGTGATGTGCAATGTGGTCATACTTTGCCGATGAACCAGCAAGTAATAAGTAGCAAGACGGTGAGTACTTAAGTCGCTTAACACTCCACGGTTCTTTACCTAGTAAGTCGCGATAGGCAACAGGTAGATCTGGATTTAGTACAACAACATCTGCTGCGAAAAACTCACCAGTGCTAGTTTCAACCCCAGTGGCACGATTGCCGTTCATTCGAACTTTTGTTACTTCGGTGTCGTACTTGAAGGTAACGCCATGCTTTGCTGCAGCTTTAGCCATCGCAACTGGCAGGGCATGCATGCCGCCCTTAGGGGCAAAGACTCCAGCAACTGAATCCATGTAAGCGATTACTGCATAAATTGCCAACGCATCATAAGGCGACAATCCGGCATACATTGATTGAAACGAAAACACTCGCTGGGTGCGATCGTCTTTGAGATATTGGCCAACTTTTGGCGCTAACTTTCTAAACCCACCGAGCTTTATCAATCGAACTAAATCCATTGACAATAGATCCAATGGCGAGTCGATATTTCGATCAATGAAATTCTTCATTTCGTACTTATATAGATCGGTAACAAAGTCCACATACTTTAAGTAGCCGTCTGCCTCACTGGCGCCAATGACTTTTTCAATCTCAGCTGCCATCGCAGTGGTGTCAGAGTGAACATCCAAGACGCTGCCATCTTGATAGAAAGCTCGATAAAGAGGAGCAACTGGTTCTAATGTCAGCCAGTCATTCATATTTTCGCCAAGGCAATCAAAAGCATCAGCAATCAAATCTGGCATAGTCAATACAGTTGGACCGGTATCGAATTCAAAGCCACGGTCGCTAATTCGCCCAGCTCTGCCGCCTGGAATGCTTTCGCGTTCGATGACAGTTACGTTGCGACCAGCGCCAGCCAAGCGCATGGCAGCAGAAAGGCCAGCTAGTCCAGCCCCAACAATAACTAAATCATCGGTTTTTCCAGTTACGGTCCGTGGCGAGCCAGGAATCCATCTTGAAAAGTTACTCATGATTATGCCGTTCGTTTAGTAGCGAGAATCGCAAGTTCAGTTAATGCAGATTTAGGTTCAGGCGCGCTTGCTAACGAATCAAGGGCCGATAGTGACTTCGCTAGGTAATCAGAAATTCGATTCTCAACAAAGTCTTGGGCACCGCAACTTACAAGAATATCTTGAAGTTTTGTGATGGTCTCGCTGGATAGATCTGGATCACCTAGGTTTTCAG
>WLGZ01000002.1 GCA_009702945.1 Actinomycetota bacterium
ATTGTGCGCACGAGATTCTCCTAGTGATTTAACTAACGACAGTCTTTCAGCAAATGCCCTGATAGTCATGGGGAACGGTTGCGTTATAGACATAAGTTATGAAATTGGCCCAATCAAATACCGGCAGGCCAGTGGCTGCCTCAATTGCCTTGCTATATGGAGGCAGGTCACTGCACTCCAACATAAATGCCCGAATTTTTGGATCCCGCTTAATTGCATCCTTGGCTGCTTGGACCGCTTCATCGCGCATCTTGTCTTCATCGAGAGTTCCCAGTTCCTTCAAGATCACATCATTGAAGTGTGAGTAAGTTTCCATACCTTGCACAGTCAAGCGTGAACTATCAGCGATACCAGCACCAGCAAGTAGTTCATCGGTCAATGAAGCTGAGTTAGCAGTCAGAACTGCGATGTGGTGTTCCTTGCCATACATGTTTAACAGCATTGGTATTTGCACCAAGCTGGTTAAGAAAACTGGAATGTTAACTTGGCTGGCAACTTCCTCTTGGAAGCTAGCCATAAATCCACAGTTGCCTGTAATGGCGCGTACACCTTCGGCTTCAAGTTTCTTTGCAGCGTCCACCATGATCTTGGCGTAGCTATCGCCATTGCCACGAAGGACATCCGCACCGGAAACTCCAGCGACTGATTCGTATCGCACAGGAAAAGGGAAGGTTCCTGCGTTATTTAAATCACCTGGGATAAATGGAATGTGCCACTCGGCACAAAGCATTCCAATTGCGTACCCGTAAGCAACTTGTCCAGCTCTGGCTTGGTAGATCATTTAAGTCCCCATAAGGTTAGCGATTCCCGCGAATCTGCATACATTAGTGCATGCACTAATCATTCTTTGCCTAGAAAGTCCCCAAGTCAAGCCTGTTTTGCCACTTGCCAATGCTGGGCGCAGCGTGGAAGAGTGCAATCATGAGCGAATCGCGGTTTTTACCGAACTTTGAAGCGATTGCTCCATTTAGTCGCCTAACCGATTCTGGAATTTTGGATTCTGGCGAATCCCCAATGTCAGATGAAGCGGTGCTTGAAGCGCTTCGCTACATGATGCTGACTCGAGTCTTTGATGACAAAGCCACCAGCATGCAACGCCAAGGTCGCTTTGGAACTTTCTCGTCAGTGCGCGGCCAAGAGGCATCAGTAGTTGGCGCAGCTTCAACGCTTGATCCAGCAAAGGATTGGATCGTTCCGCAGTATCGCGAATTCCCGGCATTGATTCGTCACGGTTACCCAATCGAAAACTTCGCGCTGTACTTCATGGGCAATCCAAAAGGTGGCACGATTCCACCAAACGTAAATATGTTGCCAATGCAGATTTCACTTGCTGCCCAAATTCCACAGGCAACCGGCTTGGCGTGGGGACTAAAGATGCAAGGTAGTGACGGTGTTGTCATTACTTTCTTTGGTGATGGCGCATCGTCGGAAGGAGACTTCCACGAAAGTTTGAACCTTGCCGGAATCATGAAAGCTCCAGTCATTTTCTTTTTGCAAAATAATGGCTGGGCTATTTCAACACCACGTGAAAATCAAACTGCTGCTCGCTCATTTGCCGAACGCGCAATTGGTTATGGCGTTGAAGGTGTAATGGTTGATGGCAACGATTTGCTTGCAGTACATGAAGTGACTGCGCAAGCTGTCGCTAAGGCTCGCGCCGGCGGCGGACCAACTTTGATCGAATCGGTTACTTATCGAACCGGTGCGCATAACACTGCCGATGATCCAACGCGATACGTAGATCAACAAGAACTTGAAAAGTGGCAACAAAAAGATCCAGTAGAGCGAATTAAGAATTACTTACGTAGCCGTGGCATCTGGAATGAAAATCTCGAACAAGAATTGCTGGATAGTTGCGCAGCTCAAATTGATGCCGCAATGGAGATTGCCCGTAACACTCCGCTAGCAACAAGTGATGCATTGTTTGATCACGTGTATGCCGAACCACCACAACGCATGCTGGATCAGAAGCGCGATTGGGCAATTCGAAACGGTGATGCCCAATGAGCGAAAAGACGATGATCGAAGCAATTCGCGAATGCCTTGGCCAAGAAATGGAAGCCGATAATCGTGTTGTTGTAATCGGTGAAGACGTAGGTGTTCTTGGTGGCGTATTCCGCGCTACTGATGGTTTGCAAGCTCGCTTTGGCAAAGAACGTGTTGTCGATATGCCACTTGCTGAAGGTGTGATTGTTGGTTCGGGAATCGGATTAGCAATGAGTGGCCTGCGTCCAGTAATTGAATTGCAGTTCTTAGGTTTTGGTCACCAAGCGTTCCATCAAATTGGTCAGCAAGTTGCGCGTCTGCGTTACCGTTCCCAAGGTCGGCATGCACTCCCACTTGTCATTCGTTCACCTTTTGGTGGCGGTGTTCGTACCCCAGAACTTCACTCCGATGCGTTCGAAGCTTTTTATACCCACACACCTGGGTTAAAAGTTGTTGCGCCAGCAACGGCATACGATGCAAAAGGCTTACTTGCAGCTGCTATTGAATCAGACGACCCAGTTCTTTATTTAGAACCGCTTAAGGGTTACCGCCTAACTAAAGATGAAGTGCCAGACGAGCGTTACACAGTTCCACTTGGAAAACTGCGGGTGGCTCGCGCCGGTGCGGACGTAACTTTAATTGCTTGGTCTGCAGCAGTTAATGTTGCCGAACGCGCAGCCGAAGAGCTTTCTGAACAGGGAATCAGCGTTGAAGTACTTGATCTGCGTTCCCTGAATCCACTTGATATAGATGGCATCGCAGAATCTGTTGCCAAGACCGGGCGGGTCGCGATCCTGCATGAAGCGCCGCTTACTGGTGGTTTTGGTGGCGAGCTGGTTGCAACAATTCAGCAAGAATGCTTCTACAGTTTGGAAGCACCGATCATTCGAATTTCTGCTCCTGATACTCCATACCCACTAGGTGGCGTCGAAGACCTTTACATTCCTGATGTTGACCGCGTAGCTGCAGAAGTAGCTGCTTTGGCAAAGGCATCTGCATGAGCAACTTAATTGACTACAAGCTTGCTGACGTCGGTGAAGGTATTGCTGAAGCCGAAGTAATCGAGTGGTTAGTCGCGGTCGGAGACACCGTTAAGGAAGATCAGCCAGTAGTCATTGTAGAAACTGACAAATCACAAATTGAAATCCCTGCACCAGTTACTGGAGTTGTGAAGTCTCTTGGTGCAAAAGTCGGCGATGTATTAGCAGTCGGTTCTAACTTGATGCAGATTGAAGCAACCGGCGTTGTTTCGAAAGACATCGCAGCGCATGCATCCACTCCCGCTGTCGAAGTGAAACAAACTTCTGCATCTGCAACAACACCAGCCCGCGCAACAAATGTGCGCCTACTTGCTAGTCCAAGTACCCGCAAACTTGCTGCATCACTTGGCGTTTCACTTGAAGCAATTGTCGGATCAGGTCCAAACGGACGAATCACTTCAGACGATGTCACAAATGCAAAGTCAGGTGTCAACACCGCAGCACCGACACACGACAATTCACAAACAATCGCGCAAGCAGTTGGCAACGGTATTACCTTGATCCAGTTGCGCGGTTTGCGTCGACAAATTGCGACCAGCATGTCTGAAGCACTTCGAATTCCGCACATCACAGAATTTAAAGAAATTGATGCCACTGCACTAATGGCATTACGCAGTGAACTAGCGCCACAGATTGAAAAAGAAGGAATCAAGTTCTCGGTAACGCCACTCTTAATGCGTGCTTGCGTTGTTGCATTACAGAATCACCCAACCTTTAACGCCCGCTTTGATTCTGAAATGGGTGAGATCCGTCAGTACGACGACATAAACCTTGGTTTTGCCACTGCTACGGAAGATGGCTTAATCGTTCCAGTTATGCGCAAAGCAAATGACTTCACAGTTGCGATGTTGGCCAAAGAAACTGAACAACTGGCTGAGCTTGCTAAAACCAGAAAAGCTACATCGGATCAACTTGGTGGCGGCACGTTTACCGTTACTAACTTTGGTTCCTTTGGAACTTGGCTAGGCACGCCAATCATTCGCCCACCTGAGGTTGCGATTGCTGGCTTTGGTCGGATCGCCGAAAAGGTAATTCCAGTTGATGGTGTGCCAGCAGTTCGCATGGTGCTACCGATCGTTGTGGCAGCAGATCATCGAATTAATGATGGCGCTCACCTCGGCGCATTTGTAAGTGACATTGCGAAACTTTTGCTCAATCCAGAATCTTTAGTGAAGTAGGGCAGCGGCTGTGGTTGTTGGAGAAATGCCGTCATCGGTTGACTTGTTAGTTATTGGTGGCGGACCAGGTGGCTACGTAGCTGCTATTGCTGCAGCCCAACTTGGTCGCCAAGTAGTTCTCGTTGATGCCCAAGGGGAAGCTGGACTTGGTGGCGTTTGTGTAAACGTTGGCTGCATTCCTTCCAAGGCACTTATTGGATTGGCTCATGCAACTCACGACATTTCTGGCTGGGGTAAGCGCGGCCTAAAAGTCACCGGTGAACCAACAGTAGATATGAAGGAATTCCAAACTTGGAAAACAGAAGTCGTCACTGGCTTAAACGGTGGAGTCAGACAACTTCTTAAAACTACTGGTGTGGATGTCCGTCAAGGCTTCTTCCGCTTCACTCGCAAAGATCAAGGCGTTCTGGAGTTTGGCGATGCCCCTCCAACCCACATTCAATTTAAGAATTGCATCATTGCTACCGGCTCTCGCCCAACTGTGATTCCAGGCTTACCACGCGATGGAAAACGGATCCTTGATTCATCTGACGTACTTGAACTCGATGTATTGCCAAAATCAATTGCAGTTGTTGGCGGGGGATACATCGGAGTTGAACTTGGTACTGCGCTTGCTCAACTGGGTTCAAAAGTAATCATGATTGAAGCGGCCGAAAGATTACTTCCAGCCTTACCTTCAACTTTGGTTGCGCCAGTTGCCCGACGCCTTGGTGAACTCGGTGTTGATGTTCGAGTTAACACCAAGGTCGTTAGCGATAACGGTAAGTCATTGACCGTAACAACCGATGGTTCTGAATCTGCAATTGATGTTGATTACGTTGTGGTTGCAATTGGTCGCACGCCAAACACCGACGACATCGGACTTGAAGTTATTGGCATCAAGCCAAATGCTCGCGGCATCCTTGAAGTTGGACCTGATCTTTTAGTCACGCCAAAGATTGCAGCCATCGGAGACATAACTCCAGGTCCAGCGTTGGCCCACAAAGCTAGCGCTGAAGCCCACGTTGCAGCCGAAGTGTTAAGTGGCCACGATGCAAAGTTTGATCCAACTGCAATCCCTGCCGTTGTATTCAGTGATCCAGAAATTGCAATGACTGGACTAACTGTCGATGAGGCAAAGGAAGCTGGTTACCAAGCAGTTGGTTCAATGTTCCCAATGGCTGCATCAGGTCGGGCATACACACTTGGGGAAAAAGCCGGCTTTGCGCAATTAGTCCATACTCCAGAGGGCGTTGTGCTCGGTGCCCAAATTGTCGGACCTCACGCCTCCGAATACATTGCCGAAGTAACTCTGGCAATCGAAATGGGCGCAAGTCTGCAAGACTTAGCAGACACAATTCACCCTCACCCTTCAATGAGCGAAACCTTGCCCGAGGCCGCTCGAGTCGGTTTGGGATTTCCAATACATGTTTCACCAAAACGCCAACGCAACACCTAAGAAGGGAAGTACGTTTTAACCATGCGTATTACAGAAGCCGATAAAAAGTTCCTTAAAGCCGAAATCGAAGTGCTTAAAGCACCAGAACTCGATTCCCCTCCAGCGCAGCGTTTGCCTGAGGTCATCGAAACTGTTTCGAAGATGCTTTCCGAAATTGAAAAGAATGGCATCGATGCCGTTAGAAAATACTCCCGTGACCTTGATAAGTGGGACAAAGATTTTGAACTAAGTGCAGCCGACTTGGCAAAGACTGGTGACAAGCTTTCACCTGAACTTCGCAAGGCTCTGGAAATTGGTTCCGAACGTACCAAGATGTTTGCAAAGGAAACTCGCAAGCACTTAGTTGACTTCGAACTTGAAACCACACCTGGTGTTGTACTGGGTCAGAAGTACATTCCAATTGAACGTGTTGGTGCTTACTTGCCTGCAGGTAACTTCCCAATTCTTTCGTCAGCATTCATGACTGTTGGAGTTTCTAAAGTTGCTGGCGTACCGATGACGATGGCATGCACTCCGCCTATGTCTGAAACTGGTGGCAACGATGCAGTTCTTTACTCGGCATATCTATCTGGTGTAGACCGCACTTTCATTCTTGGTGGCGTGCAAGCACTTGCCGCGATGACCTTTGGCCTACTTGGTGAAAAGCCAGTAGACATTTTGGTTGGCGCAGGAAATGCATACGTTGCCGAAGCCAAGCGCCAGTTGTTCGGCCGCGTTGGTATCGACTTGCTTGCTGGACCATCTGAAGTCGCTGTAATTGCAGATGACACTGCAGATGCTCGCATGGTTGCTTGCGACCTATTAGGTCAGGCTGAGCACGGCATGCAGTCACCTGCATCACTTGTAACAACATCGCGCGAACTTGGTATGGCAGTTATTGACGAAGTAAAGCGTCAGCTAGGCGAACTATCCACCGAATACATCGCTGGCCCAGCTTGGCGCGATTACGGAACTGTTTACTTGGTTAAGACTCCAGACGATGCGATCGAAGTTATGGATACTTTGGCACCTGAGCATTTGGAAATTCTGACTGGTGACAACGACTACTACCTAAAGCACCTAAAGAACTATGGCTCATTGTTTATCGGAGAATGGTCCACAGTGTCTTACGCTGACAAGGGAACAACTGGTACTAACCACGTGCTTCCAACGGGTGGTGGCGCGAAGTACACATCAGGTTTGTCAGTAGGTCGCTTCCTAAAGCCAGTGACTTACCAAACCTCAACTCGCGAATCCACAATGCAGGTAGCTCCGCACAACTCAGCAATCGCTGGGTTTGAAGGAATGTCAGCTCACAAGGCAACAGCCGATCTACGTATTGAGTTGTTAAACGCCGGCAAGTAAATCTAAAAACAAAAGCCCGCTTTCACATCAGAAAGCGGGCTTTAGTTATGAGTTCTTATAAATCGATGCGAGTTCCGATTGTGATCACTCGGTCATAAGGCAATCCATAGAACTGAGTTGGCGAAACGGCATTGCGGTGCAAAATCTCAAATAGGTTCTCAGTGCGATTACCTAACGTGCCACCTTCAGAAGCTAAGAAGTGTCGCTCTGATAGATAATACGTGGCTGACTTTTCTTCCTCAGCACTTAAAGCGTTACGCTGCAAAATGTTTGGTACATTCACGGTTTCCATGTAACCGGCAAAAATTGTTACTTGGCATAACCGGTCCGTAATGTGATCAACCAAAACCGGTGTTGTGCTAACTGGTTGAGTATCAGATTTAACCGTGACCACGATTACGCTTTCCGGCAATGAATGCATGATCGTAACGTGCGAAATCAATGCAGCTGGAACAACTTCGGCCGGAGATGCCATGAAGATTCCGACACCTGGAACCATTGCAATTTCGCCCGATTCACAGCCCGCATAAATCTCTTGCCAAGTGCGACTAGATTCACGCATCTTCTTGTTAAGCGCCCGATTACCAGCTCGCCAAATCAACATGACCGACAAAATAATGGCGCCCAATACCACTGGCACCCAACCACCATCAAGGAATCTGCTCGCAGTTCCAATTAGGAACGCAATATCAAGACTCAGAAAAATCGTAGTTAAAGGAGCAATTTTCCAGAGTGGCCACTTCCAAACTAAGCGCGCAACGATTGTAAACGCAATAGTTGTGACTGCCATAGTTCCTGCAATAGCTAGAACGTACGCGCTAGCGAGAGCAGATGAGGACTTGAATGCAATGACCAATGCGATGCTGGTGAATCCAACCAACCAATTTGCAATTGGAACATAAATCTGGCCTTCTTGATCCGCATTGGTATGGCGAATTGTTAGACGAGGGAAGAGTCCTAGTTGAACTGCTTGCCTTGAAAGCGAAAATACACCAGTGATTAACGCTTGCGAGGCAACAATAGTCGCAGCCGTGGCAACAACAATCAGAACTAGGGTCATAGGACGGTTTGGTGCTAGTGCAAAGAATGGATTTGCGATAGCACTTGGCTCATTCATCAAGAGTGCAGCTTGTCCTAGGTAGCACAGAACCAAGGCCGGACCAACTATGAATGCCCATGCAATTCGAATTGGGCGGGCACCGAAATGTCCCATGTCGGTATAGAGGGCTTCAGCACCAGTCACTACGAGAATGACTGCAGCCAAAACAAAGATCGAATGCAACCCGTGACTTGCAAAGTATTGAATTGCATAGGTTGGCGATAACGCGACTAATACATCTGGATGCTGGATGATGCGATATACACCAAGTCCACCTATGAGTGTGAACCAAACAAAAGTTACTGGCCCAAACACTTTTCCAATTGTGTTAGTACCTCTTGATTGAACTGCAAACAAAATCGCCAAAATTACTACGGTAGCTGGAACAGCGACAACATCAAGGTCAGGATTAAGTAGCGCTAATCCTTCAGTAGCTGAAAGCACACTAATTGCTGGTGTTAGGACACCATCGCCAAACAAAAGGCTGGTTCCAATAAGAACCAGAATCAGTAGAGCTAGATGTTTTCTGGTTCGTGGTGTTCTGATGTTGTCGGGCATGAGTGAAAGAAGTGCAAGCATGCCACCTTCACCGCGGTTATCTGCCCGCATAACAAAAGATAAGTACTTCAAAGACACGACCAACATAAGTGCCCAAAAGATCATCGAAGCAATGCCATAAATCTGGTCGGGTTCAGATCCAGAGATTAGAAAAGTCTGCTTCATTGCATAGATTGGGCTCGTTCCGATGTCACCAAACACGACTCCGGTAGCTCCAAGAACTAATGCTGAAGTACTGGCCTTATGTGCATGTGAGGCGTCTTCGACAGAATTGCCATTTTGCTTAGACATCTAAACACTTTCGATTCAGCGGTGCGGAGCGCACCCTATTTATCTTAGACACATTGCACTGGGCTTATTGCTCACGATGGGACTTTAGCCACCTTTATTGTTTGAATTTTTGGTGGCTTAGTTGGCGTCAAAAGTATCTCGATCTCCAACAGTCCAGCATCGCTAGTAACCTGCCATTTTGCGTGGGCTGGAGTAGTACTTTTCAGGCTTTCACTGACTCGAGAAATTTTGGCTCCATTTCCAACAACTCCGGCCAGTGCTGCCATTCGTTCTGATCTTGGTTGATCTAAATCCATATTTACGGCAAACCAGTCATCAGCAATTGATTGATTGCCGGACACTAACAATTCTTCGACGGCTGACATAGCTGCTGCAGTGTCTGGCCAAAGCAATGATTCTGAAATTACCGGAGCCTTTACATGATCACGAATGATTATGTTCATAGCTTCGCTGGCGGCTGGCATCATCGGTGCGTAAGTTCGATTGCCTAGTGCCACGATTCCCCAACCAGATTCTGGATGCCACCGCATGTGCGATCCGAATCCTGGGTAGCCTCCACTGTGCGAAACAAATCGGCCTAGCAAAGAATCGTCATCGACTAACAAGCCATAGCCGTATGAAGTTGTAATTGATTTGATCTGGTCAGTGTGCGGATCAGTAAATGCAGCGGTACGAGCGTGGCGCTGTGGTTCTTGCATTTCGCGTCGGCTCCACTTTTGTAATGGGTGATCAGATGTTTCGTTCCACGCTGATTGAAAACCAGCTACCCATTTCGCTAAGTCTTCGACGTTGCTAAGCAATCCACCCATTGCACTGAAAGCGCCTGGAACCGTCAACGGCTCAGGCACAAAGCCACTTGCGAATTCTGCGTAACCTTGCACAAATTGTTCAGATGCAACTTCAGATTGATGAAAAGTAGACGATGACATCTTCAGCGGTTGATGAATTGCTGACTTAACAAAATCTAAGTAATCCATGCCACTTGTGACACTGATGATTCGACCTAACAGTGCATAGCCAAGATTTGAATATTCAAATCCCATTCGTGGAGCGCGAGTAAACGAAAGTCCTTGGCTAACTAGGTCATCGAAAGAGTCAATTTCCAAACTTTCTTGTCGATCTCCCCAAGGATCATCAGTTGGAAAACCAGCATTCATAGTTAGCAAATCGCGAATCGTGATTACGTGCCCAAAATCAGGAATCCCAATGCTGTCGGTCCAAGGCAAATAGATGGTGATGTCATCATCGAGCCGAAGCTTGCCAGCATCGCGAAGTAACAGGATTGCGGTAGCAGTAAAACTCTTTGTCATGGATGCAATGCGAAACACGCTGGACTTATCAGGGCAGGAATTGGAATCTAGAACGGTTTCACCAAATCCTTTGGCATGGATTAACTTGCCATCTTTGATCAACCCATAGGCAGCGCCAGGAATTTTCTTTTCGGTTGAATGACTAGCGAAATGTTGATCCATCAATTCAATGATGTTTGTGTAATCCATACTGACCAGTTTGCCACTTTGTGAACCTGTTGAGTGTGAGCAATAATGAAGTTCTGCGACAGTAGCTTTCTTCTCGTAGATTTGTAAGGTAGGCAAGCAAACAAGGAGAAATCGCGTGGCAACAAATGCGTTACAAGAACGCTTTGGCACTCGATTCCGCCGAATCATTACAAACACCGAAGATGGTGTTCCGCCTTGGATGGAAGCAGTTGAGTCAGGGGAAACCCGAGGGCTCTATCTTCCGCACGATGCGCCTTGGGTTGTTCATGGCGACGTTGCAACATTAGTTGGCGGCATTCGCGCATTGCTTATGCAGGCTTTGCATCCCGGAACCCTTACTGGCGTAGAACAGCACTCACGTTATGAACATGATCCACTCGGTCGACTAGCCGGAACTACTAAATGGTTAACGATCGCAACGTTTGGATCTGATGAAGCTTTAGCTAACGAGTCTGCTCGAGTTAATCGCATGCACGATCACGTCAAGGGCCAATACACAACTGGGCACGGTGAAACCAAGGCCTATAAAGCTGCTGATCCAGATCTACTTGCATGGGTGCACATTGCATTTACCGATTCGTTTTTAACTACGCATGAACTTTATGGCGCCGAAGATATTCCCGGTGGTCCCGATGAATATGTTTCACAATGGTCAAAGTCAGTTGCTCCGCTTGGATTAACGACTGCACCGATGTCCCGGGCTGAATTAAAGCGCGAGATCAAGCGCTATCGAGACGAAGGAATTCTGGCCACAAGCGAAACAACTAAACGAGTTGTGGAATTCATTCGCAAACCACCACTTTCAAAGACTGCGCTTCTTGCTTACGATCGAATGTTTGATGGCGCAGTGGCTTCGATCCCACCAGAGTTTCAAGAAATGCTCGGTCTAAAGGGCAAGAGTCTTAAAGTTGCCGGCCCAATCACGCGTGGGATTTTAACTTCACTTCGGATGGGTCTTGGCCCGGCTTCACCAATGGAAGAAGCAGCTATCGCTCGCTTAATCCGCATCGGTGAGCTGCCAAAAGATTTTGTTGCTAACTAAAGTCCACGTATTCATCAGCAATAGCTAACTGCAACCACTGACGTGATTCGTTCGCGCTGCTTTCACTTAGTAAATAAGCCGGAAGCAAAATAGTAGAACCATCATTTAGATACCAAGAAATCAAACTAGGTTCGGCTTTGGTGATCTTTACTCGATCAATGTTTGCATCTAAGATCGGTTGCCCAGCTGAGTTCTTAGCCACCGCAGAAGAATTTGCAGATGTTCCTAGTTCCATTGGATAGACCATGCCATCTTTATAGATTTCCTGCGGTGCCAAATTTGCCCATAGGCCATTTTGGGAGCGTTCTATCGCAGTTTTTGCACCAACAATCGTGTATTCAGCAGTCGGAATAAAACTGGCAAAGAAACCCGAGGCATTCAGGATTGAATCATCAGGTCCTATCGTCATTGACCACGACTGATTTGTATCAATTCCATTAATCAAAACTTTGGCTGTAACTAACTTGTAGGCTCCGGCCAATTCAGATGTGTAACCCCACATACCGCCGCCATCTACTACCGACCAAACAGCAGATTCGGAGTTAAAGTCAAGAGCTCCAAACTTCTCTTTTGCGAAAGCCAGAGCCGACTCGTCACTTGGCAAAACCCCACTTGGCTTGGTGCAGTCACTTGGAGCAGGCATTGGTTCTGGAACCACAGTTGGCATTGGTTCTGGAGTTGCTACATCTGTAGCGGTAACCGACGCCGGTGCATCTCCAGAAGATTTTGTGTCATACATCGGAATGTTTCCACCACAATATGTCGGACTGACAGAAGAGTCACTGTAATTCCAAGTGATTAGCTGATCTAAATCCCAACTAGCTCCACTGAGTTGAGCAACTGCTTTGACGTAATTTTGGTCACCAACAAAATAGCCATCTTTGCTACTGCCAGTGATTTCTCCGGATACCGAAAAAATGTCTGCAATTTTCTTGAGTTGAGCCTTGCGATCTATGTCGCTGGCGTCAAAGGTATAGCCAATTGCAGACCCTGATGTATCTAATATTCCTGAATCGGCTTCTAGAAATGCTCGACCACCCCAGTAAGCCATCTTTGAATCTTCAGCACCTGCGGCGCCTCCCATTTCAGTAGCAGGAGCGGAAATAACATTTGGAACATCTGAGCCTGACTGCGCTGCAATTGTGTATCCAGCGCCACCACCAACAAATAACGCAACGCTAGCGGCGACAGCAACTGGCGCTAACCAGGAGCGCTTAGAAATCGGAGAAACCTTTATTGCTTTAGATAACACCGACGCCTTAAGGGCATCCAATTCTGGACTGGTTAAATGTTGAGCTGGGTCATTAGCGGTTAATGCAACCCACGCTTGGTCATTTTCTTTGTCATCAAACTCGTTAGACATAATTGCTCCTTTATTCCTACCCTTCTTATGTCAAAAGCGATTGGAACCTTTCAAGTATTTTTGGTCTTTAATTGTGGGGATTAGTGAAAGAAAGTGAATAGTTGCGACATAGATTAAGTATTAGCGGTGCCATTTAGGAGAAATCGTGACGGATCTGGATTTTGACCAGCTCTATAATCGACATGCCCTTGAGGTTTACCGATATATCGCCCGTCGGCATATCGGCAATGATGCTCAAGATCTAACCGGTGACGTCTTTTTAATTGCATTTCAGAAACTAAATTCAATTCCTGCTGGATCGGAATTACCTTGGCTTTATCGGACAGCTTGGAATGTATTAGCCAATGCTCACCGTAAGAACGATCCAATCCCGGCAAACTTTGATTTAACGGAAATCGAACCTGATTGCGCAGACGAAGTAATCACAAACGATCAACTAAGTAGATCCTGGCAAAAACTCCCTCAAAAAGATCGAGAAGTTTTGCGACTGGCTGCTTGGGAAGGGTTATCAGGTAAGGAACTAGCAACAACTTTAGGAATTTCTGAAGGTGGCGCAGGAGCCGCCCTTTCCAGAGCGCGAGCTAACTTACGTAAAGCTTGGGAAGAAGAAAGCTAATTACATTCGCAAGTAAGAAGCGCCGTTGAAATCTAGAACTGCGCCACTTGCCCAAAGTGAATCTTTGGAAGCCAAGAAATAGATCGCGCGCGCTAATTCATCCGGTTCAGCAACGCGACCAAATGGACTTTGATTTCGAATATCATCACCAGTTGGACCATCAAGTAATTCAGCAGCCATTTCGGTATCAACAAAGCCTGGAGCCAAAGTTGTTACGCCAACACCTTCTGGGGCAAGAGCCTTTGCAATTGACTGACCAAAGGCAACGATCGCTGCTTTGCTTGCGCCATACGCAGGGCTAACTGGTTCGCCACGGAATGCGCCGCGAGATCCAACGTTAACGATTCGGGAATCGCCATGACGTGGCATGTGTTGCAGTGCGCACCAAGAAACGTTTGCTGCTCCAGTTAAGTTAACGCCTAACGTATCGGCCCACGCTTTTTGCCATACTTCGTAAGTAGACGATTCAATTGGGTGATCGAAGAAAACGCCAGCGTTGTTGATCAAGATATCGATGTGTCCAAATTCTTTTGCAACTGAATCAACCATTACCTTGATGGCATCGGCATCACGTAAATCAGCTTGCGCAGTCATGTGACCAGAACCTGGCAGGGATGCCATCACTTCTTTGGCAAGGTCGCCATTTGAACTGTAGTGAACCGCAATTCGATCACCTTGTTCTGCAAAGTGCTTTGCAATGCTGGCACCGATTCCACGGGAACCGCCGGTTACTAATACTGTGCGCTGCTTTGACATGTCAGTTACTTCCTAGATCGTTGCGGTATCAATTACGAAACGGTAGCGAACATCGCTGGCAAGAACGCGCTCGTAAGCTTCGTTGATTGCACTGGCTGGAATGATTTCAATGTCGCTAACAATGTTGTGCTTGCCACAGAAATCCAGCATCTCTTGAGTTTCCTTGATACTGCCAATGTTGGAACCAGAAAGACTTAACTGACGTCCCATCAGGATGCTGCCATCAAGTGAATACGGCTTACCTGGTGCGCCAACCACAACAAGGGAACCCCATTGACGAAGCGTTCCGATGTAGCGATGGATTTCAATTTCTGCTGAAACAGTATTGATGATGATGTCGAAAGTGTTGGCAAGCTTCTTAAGTTCTGCTTTGTCAGAGGTAACAACAAAGTTCTTTGCTCCCATGGCGAGCGCATCTTCGCGCTTACCTTCACTGTGACTCATTACGGTTACTTCAGCGCCCATGGCAACAGCAATCTTTACTGCCATGTGACCAAGTCCGCCAAGTCCCATAACGGCAACTTTCTTGCCCGGACCTGCATTCCAATGAACAAGTGGTGAGTAAGTAGTGATGCCAGCACATAACAAAGGAGCAGCGCCAGCGCGATCTAGATTTGCTGGAACGTGCAGTGCGTAATCAGCCTTAACAACTACGTTATTGGAGTAGCCACCGTAAGTAGGTGTTACGCCATCGCGTTCCATACCGTTGTAGGTGTAAGCCGAATTATCAAGACACCAGTGGTCATTGCCAGCTATGCAGTATTCGCAAGTACCACAGGAATCTACAAAGCAACCAACGCCAGCGATGTCGCCAACTTTGAATTTCTTAACGTCAGATCCAACAGCTACAACGATGCCAACAATTTCGTGGCCCGGAACCATTGGAAAAATTGCTTCGCCCCACTCTTCTTTAACTTGGTGAATATCAGAGTGGCAAATGCCGGCGAACTCGATGTCGATAGAAATGTCATTTGCGCCAACTTCACGTCGCTCAAATTCCCACGGTCCAATCGTTCCGTTTGCAACCTGTGCTGCGTAACCTTTAGTTTTTGCCATGTCTACTCCTTGTTATGACTGAAAGCCTACTGAGTAAACAAAGCCGCGCAGGTTAGAGGTCGACACCTTCATGTGCCAACAGTTTCAATTTCAAGTCAATTCCAAAACCATAGTTACCAACAGCGCCACCAGTTTTTACGACGCGATGGCAGGGAACTATTGGCGCAATCAAATTGGTAGCCATTGCAGTTCCAGCAGCTCTGACTGCAAGCGGTCGGCCAGCTTTTGCAGCCAAGTCGGCATAACTAATGACTTGCCCACCTTTTACTTTGCGAAGCGCGGCCCAAACATCTTGTGTGAATTCCCCACCAGGTTGACGAACTTTAAGTGATTTGAAAGCATCAAGGTCTCCATCAACCCAAGACTTAACAACTGAAGTTACGCCAGCAAGTTTTGCATCGGATTTGAATTCAACAATGTTTAGTTTGTGGCCAGACTTCTTTAGGAATTTTGGAATCTCACTAAAAGCTGCACCGATTACGACTGGCTCTTTTGTGACATCCACAAATGTTGCGATAGGTCCCCATGGAGTTTTGATTTCATATCCCAAAACTGAATTCATAATTACTGACCCTTTCGTTCGATGAAGTCCCACTTGTTACCGTATTTGTCCGCGAAGACAACTACCTTGCCAAACTCTTCAAGGCGAGGTTCTTCAGTGAAGGCAACATTGTGCTTTGCCATGTGGGCATAGTCACGATCAAAGTTGTCGGTGTACAAGAAAAACATCACGCGGCCACCTGATTGATTACCAATCGCGGCACTCTGTTCTGACGAAGCAGCTTGGGCAAGTAATAAAGCAGCGCCTTGATTCGCATCCGGTGCCACAACTACCCAGCGCTTTACATCAGACATCTTGGTGTCTTCGATCAAAGTGAAACCAAGGGCTGTCGTGTAGTAATCAATTGCACTGTCGTAGTCATCAACGACGACGGTAATCATTCCAAGGTGAGACATTTAATCCTCGAGCACACTAGCCATGCGAAGCACAGCTTCCTTAATGATCTCTTTACTGGTTGCCAAATTTAATCGCACAAAGTCTTTGCCGACCCCACCGAAGTCAGTGCCACCACTTAATGCAACTCTGCCTTTATCAAGCAGCAAGGTTGCAACCTCTTCTTGTCCGTAAGCACTTAAATCAATCCAAGCAAGATAGGTACTCTGCGGAACCGTGTATTTCGCTTTTGGCAGGTGCTTCTTAAGTAACTTCGCTAAGTAATGCCGATTCTCATCAACGTTCTTTAGTACTGCCTTAAGCCAGGGCTCGCCTTGGTTATAGGCGGCAATGCTTGCCCATACGCCAAATAGCGATGAACGCCATGGTGAGGAAAGTGGTAGCTGCAACAATCGGTCATTGATCGTTGAATTGTCAGCCACAATCTGTGCGCACTTAAGTCCTGCAAGATTCCAAGACTTACTGGCCGAAGTAATACAAAGTCCAGTTTCGCGCGCAGTCTCGCTGACATTTAAGTAAGGAATGAATTTGGTTCCCGAGAACATCAGTGGCGCGTGAATCTCGTCACTGATAACCAAAACGCCATATTTCTTTGCCAGCTCTGCGATCTTTTCCAACTCATCAAGCGTGAAAACATGACCAACTGGATTATGTGGATGACACAGAATGTATGCCTTAGCGCCGGCTGCAAAAGCATCTTCGAGTCCCGCAAGATCAAGGGACCACTCATCACCTACATGATTTAGTGGCACATCGACTGCTTCGCACTTTGCTTCTTTGATCCAAGTAAAGAAATTCAAATAGACCGGAGTATTGATAACTACCTTGTCACCAGGCTCAGTCCAAAGGCGCAGAACTTCAACGCCAGCAACACCGACGTCAGTTGCCAAATAGAACTGGTCTTTGTTTACAGTCCAATTCCAATTGCGCTGGGCGTAGTTGGCAAAAGCTTGGGGGAGTTCTGGGGCGATTCCTGAGTAGCCAGTATCACTGCGCTTAACCATGTCGATCAGTACGTCACGAATTGGCTTTGCGATCGGGTAGTCCATCTCTGCAACCGGTAACGGTAAAACATCTTCGGCAAAGGTTCGCCACTTTGCACTACGACGTTTACGAAGTTCAACTAAGGAATCTGCAGAAACTCTAACCATGTTGTCAGCGTAGCAATCTCTATGGCTTGATTATGGTGATACCTGGCAAAGGGTTAGTACCAAGTTGCGCTAACGCATCTGGAACTTCATCCAAGGTAATAGTTCGTTCAACCAATGTGTCAGGTCGCAATACGCCACTTGCAATCTCAGCAAGCAATTCTGGATAGTGCGCAGCTGACATGCCATGACTTCCCATGATGGATAACTCGCGCCCAATCACAGTGTGCATAGGAATAGTTGCTTGATCCTTGATCTCGGCGGGTGGCAATAAACCAACTTGCACATGGCGACCCAATCGACGTAGAGATTCAACAGCGAGTTTGCTAGTTGCAATACTTCCCAATGCATCAATGGTTAAGTCAGCACCAGCAGGTGAATACTTCTTGATTTCCTTAACCACATCATCATGAATTGAATCTAAAACGTAATCCGCGCCAGCTAGTCGAGCTCGGTCTCGCGCAGGATTTGAAGTATCAATACCAACAACAGTTGCACCACGAGATTTCGCAATCATGATTGCGGCAAGGCCAACACCGCCACAACCAAAGATCGCAACAGTTTCACCGGCTTGGACTTTTCCAACGTGCACGACAGCGCGATACGAAGTGGCAAAGCGACAACCTAAAGCAGCAGCAGTTTCAAAACTCATCGAGTCAGGCAGCGCAACAACATTGAAGTCAGCATGTGGAATGCGAACGTATTCAGCAAAAGAACCTGGTCCGTTAAATCCTGGTTGCCATTGATATAGACAAACTTGCGCATTGCCAGCTTTGCAATCAATGCAATCACCACAGCCGCAAACAAACGGAACTGTTACTCGATCGCCGACTTTCCAGTTCTTAACATCCGCGCCAACTTCAGAAATCACACCTGCGAATTCATGCCCAGGAACATGTGGCAGCTCAGAGATGTCAGAATCGTGGCCCTGCCAGCCGTGCCAATCGCTGCGGCAAAGCCCAGTTGCCTCAACCTTGATAACTACGCCATGAGGCCTGGCCACCGGCATATCCCGCTCACCTACATATAGAGGAGAACCAAAGGCATCAAATTGGGCTACACGCATGAAGTAAGGGTATTCCAGGGCTTGTTATCCACAGAAACAGCCCCCGATTTGCAATAAATCTCTTTTTAAGTATGCTAAAAAGCCTTGAGTCAACCCGACTCAAAGTATCTGATGCCAGGGGTTTCAGGTGCCGTGAGTCGGGTATGACTTAAGGCGAAAACCCTTTCTTGGAGGAAAAAATGGCTAAAGCCGTAGGTATCGATCTGGGAACCACTAACTCGGTGGTCTCAGTACTTGAAGGTGGAGAACCCACCGTCATTGCAAACGCAGAAGGCGCTCGCACCACACCAAGTGTTGTCGCTTTCGCAAAGAATGGTGAAGTCCTGGTTGGCGAAGTTGCCAAGCGTCAGGCTGTCACCAACGTAGACCGTACGATCCGTTCCGTTAAGCGTCACATGGGTGACACATCTTGGAATGTCGATATCGACGGCAAGAAGTACAACGCTCAAGAAATCTCTGCTCGTATTTTGCAGAAGCTAAAGCGCGATGCCGAGGCTTACCTTGGCGACACCGTAACCGATGCAGTAATCACTGTTCCGGCTTACTTCAACGACGCGCAACGTCAAGCAACAAAAGATGCTGGCCAGATCGCGGGACTGAACGTACTCCGGATTGTTAACGAGCCAACTGCAGCAGCACTTGCATACGGTTTGGACAAGGGCGACAAAGACCAAACAATTTTGGTATTCGACCTTGGTGGTGGAACGTTCGACGTTTCACTTCTTGAAATCGGCGAAGGCATCGTAGAAGTTAAAGCCACAAGTGGCGATAACAACCTCGGTGGCGACGACTGGGATCAGCGCGTAGTTGATCACTTGGTCACCCAGTTCAAGAATTCAAACGGTGTTGATTTGTCAGCAGACAAGGTTGCATTGCAGCGTCTGCGCGAAGCAGCTGAAAAGGCGAAGATTGAACTTTCTTCTTCACAGTCAGCAGCAATCAACCTGCCTTACGTCACTGCATCTGATGCTGGTCCACTTCACCTTGACGAAACTCTGACTCGTGCAGATTTCCAAAAGATGACAGCAGATCTAATTGATCGCACCAAGACACCTTTCAACCAGGTCATCAAAGACGCTGGCGTGAAAGTTGCTGACATCGATCACGTAGTTCTAGTTGGTGGCTCAACTCGTATGCCGGCCGTAACCGATTTGGTTAAGGAACTAACTGGCGGACGCGAACCTAACAAGGGCGTTAACCCTGACGAAGTAGTTGCCGTTGGCGCTGCACTTCAGGCTGGCGTGCTTAAGGGTGAAGTGAAGGATGTTCTTCTTCTTGATGTGACACCACTATCACTTGGTATTGAAACCAAGGGTGGACTCATGACCAAGATGATCGAACGTAACACCACGATCCCAACAAAGCGTTCGGAAATCTTCACAACTGCTGAAGACAACCAGCCATCTGTTTTGATCCAGGTATTCCAGGGCGAACGTGAAATGGCGGCTTACAACAAGAAGCTTGGAACTTTCGAGCTAACTGGTTTGCCACCTGCGCCACGTAACGTGCCACAGATTGAAGTTGCATTCGACATCGATGCCAACGGTATCGTTCACGTTTCAGCTAAGGATCTGGGAACTGGTAAGGAACAGTCCATGACTATCACCGGTGGTGGAGCTCTTTCTAAGGAAGAGATCGATCGCATGATGGCCGATGCTGAATCACATGCTGAAGAAGATCGTCAGCGTCGTGAAGAAGCCGAAGTTCGTAACCAAGCGGAGTCATTGGTCTTCCAGACCGAGAAATTCCTCGAGGAAAGTGGCGACAAAGTTCCAGCAGATGCCAAGGCAAATGTTGATGAACCGCTAGCTGAACTTAAGGCTGCAATTGCCGGAGAAAACATCGAAGCCATCAAGGCTGCGGTGGAAAAGGTTGCTACTGCTTCCCAGGCTTTGGGTGCTGCGTTATACGCAAACACTCAAGCTGAAGGTGAGCAAGCTTCTGCCGAAGGTGATGACGACGTAGTCGATGCCGAAATCGTGGATGAGACTGAAAAGGTATGAGTGACAACGACCAAGGCGTAAACCAGGCCGAGGGCGTAAAGATCACAGATAAGCGCAAGCTTGATCCAGAAACTGGAGCTCCTCGCACATCTTCGGATGCGCAGGAGACTCCAGTTTCGGAGCAGGAAGTTGCAAGTGATCCAGTCGCGGAACTTACCGCTGACCTGCAACGACTTCAGGCTGAGTTTGCTAACTACCGCAAGCGCGTAGAACGCGATCGCGAAACTACTCGTGACCTAGTTGTTTCAAACACTCTTGCCGAATTGCTGCCAGTAATCGATGACATCGGTCGTGCTCGCACTCATGGCGAACTCGAAGGTGCTTTCAAAAGTGTTGGCGAAGCTTTAGAGTCAACCGTTACTCGATTAGGCCTTAAGCCTTTCGGTGAATCGGGCGATGAGTTTGATCCAACAAAGCATGAAGCAATTTCACATGAATACAGTGCTGATGTAACAACATCAACTTGTATGAATGTTTTTCAACCAGGTTATGAATTCAACGGTCGCATCATTCGCGCCGCAATCGTTAGTGTTGCAGACCCAGAAACCGTAAACGCTGAGTGATTAGTTTCTAGTTCGCTGGAAACACTAAGCATCAGAAAGGAGGCGCTATGAGTACAAAAGATATGTATGAAAAGGATTACTACAAGATCCTTGGCGTCCCTAAAGATGCTGATGCTGCCACGATTAAAAAGGCTTATCGCAAACTAGCTAAAGATCTTCATCCAGATGCAAATGCTGGCGACAAGAAGATTGAAGAGAAGTTCAAAGCAGTTAGCGAAGCTTATGACGTGGTGTCTGATCCAAAACGTCGCGCTGAATATGATGAAGCGCAACGTTATGGCGGACCAATGGGCGGCGGGCGTCGTGGCCCAGGCGGACCTGGCGGTTTCCCAGGTGGCAGAGGTCAGAACGTCGAAGATTTATTCGGCGGCGGCGATCTTTCAGATATCTTCGGTGGCCTGTTTGGCGGCGGCGGTCGCCAGCGCGGCCCACGCAAAGGCGCTGACTTAGAAACTTCAGTAACGATTAGTTTCGAGGATTCAATTCACGGCGTGACTATGCCATTGCGATTGAACACCGGAAACGTTTCAGCTCGAATTCCAGCCGGCGTGAAGAACGACCAAAGAATTCGCCTAAAAGGCAAGGGTCAACCTGGCGAACAAAACGCTCCAGCCGGCGATCTGTTCATTAACGTTGCGGTTTCTCCGCACCCAGTTTTCGGACGCGACGGCGACAACTTAACAGTGACTGTTCCAATTCGTTTTGATGAAGCAGTAAACGGCGCCGACATTAAGGTTCCAGTACTGGATGGACCAGCAGTAACCATTCGAATTCCAGCCGGCACAAAAACTGGCGCCAAATTCCGTGCTCGTGGCAAAGGCGTAGTTCGCCCAGAAAAATCTGGCGACTTGATTGTTTCTGTAGACATAGCGGTGCCAAAGGATTTAACTGTTGCAGCTCAAAAGGCTTTGGATGATTTTGCTGCGGCAACTCAAGATTTTGATCCTCGCGAAGAGTTGATGCGTAAGAGCGGCAACTTAACTGATGCTCGAAAGGGATCTGATGATTGATTACGAGCACGATGATGAAGTTCCGGTTTATGTAATTTCAGTTGCCGCGCAGTTAGCTGGCCTGCATCCACAAACTCTGCGTCAGTATGACCGCCTTGGTTTAGTTTCCCCAGGTCGTTCAGTTGGTCGCAACCGCCTTTACTCGCTAAAAGATATTCAGCGTTTGCGCGAAGTCACCAAACTTTCCAATGAAGGTGTGACCCTTTCTGGAATTATGCGAATCCTGATTTTGGAAGAGCAACTTGAAAAAGCCTTGAAAGAAAACATTCGCCTTCGTGAAGCAATGGGACCATCAACTGCTGTTGTGGTCTGGCGCCCAAACCGACGAGCTTAATCATGACCGCATTGATTACCGGAGCAAGTGTCGGAATTGGCGCATCGTATGCAAAACAACTTGCAGCTACCGGCAGCGATCTAGTTTTAGTTGCAAGAGATGTAACTCGCCTAGAAGCTTTGGCAGCTGAATTGAAAGCCGCTCATGGCGTTCAAGTTGAAGTGCTGCAAGCCGATCTTTCAGATCGCGCACAGTTAGACAAGGTTTGTGCCCGCGCCGCCAAAGACGACATTGACTTAGTCGTAAATAACGCAGGATTTG
Organism: Actinomycetota bacterium; assembly: GCA_009702945.1. GTDB lineage: Bacteria > Actinomycetota > Actinomycetes > S36-B12 > UBA5976 > UBA5976. The sequence goes on from WLGZ01000002.1 coordinate 22,607, forward strand.
GAATCAAGCAACCTTTTGTGGGCGGCACAATCGAAGCCGAACAAAACTTACTTGATGTTTTAGTAACTGCTGTCATGCGAATTACTCATGCCGCAATGCCAGGCATGATTGCTCGCGATCGTGGTGGCGTGATTAACGTCAGCTCAGTTGCTGGCTGGATGTCTAGTGGAACTTACAGTTCAGCTAAAGCTTGGGTGACAAGTTTTAGTGAAGCACTAGCAACTCTGCACAAAAAATCAAACGTTCATGTCTTAGCTCTTTGCCCTGGTTACACCCGCACTGAGTTCCACTCGCGTGCCAACATGGAAACTCAAACCATTCCTAATTGGATGTGGCTTGATGTTGATGTAGTGGTTGCAAAGTCTTTGAAGGATTTCAAAAACGGAAAAGCAATCAGCGTTCCAGGAATGCAATACAAGTTCTTAAGTTTGATTGCGCAATACTTACCGCGACCAATCGTTCGCAAACTTTCCATTGCGTCCCGTCGCTAAAGCGCAGACAAAACTTCCTGTGGCAAATCGGTTGTAACTTTCCAACCGCGCAATCTCGATTGCAACGAAGCTTCTTTCGCAGATTCATCCGCGGAATCAGTAATAACCACAGTCACCGGTGCATCTGGCCAATCGCCATAGTCACCACCGATGGTTGGCATAACGGGATCGATCAATACATAACCAACAGCAGGTCGGCGAAGTGAACGTCGACTAAAACCAATTGCCGGTGCATGCACACTGGTCTCACCATGAAAAACCAAAACTAAAGGTTCAGCGGTACTGGCAAGTTGTGAAGCTACGTGGGTTACCCAACGTACGGATTCAGATGGTGGCGTGATTACAAGCGGAGTAGCAGAAAGAGTTACCTGAGCCGCGACTGTATTAATACCGTCAGTTTCAGGCAGGAATGCAATAGTGGCCACTAGATAACTGTGCCATGCCAATGAAGGGTTCAGCCACCTACGCTAAATGCGAAAAAACCCCTAATTTTCGGGGTCTGGACCCTCTCGATTTGCACTCTAGGGGTGAGAGTGCCAACAATAGTATTAGCACTCGGAACCCCCGAGTGATAAACCAAAAACTCTGGGGCTTTGGCCCTAAACGTTTGGCACAAAAGGAAAATACACATGTCGAAGATGATCGCTTTCGATGAGGAAGCCCGTCGCGCACTTGAGCGCGGTATGAACACACTCGCAGACGCAGTCCGCGTAAC
>WLGZ01000020.1 GCA_009702945.1 Actinomycetota bacterium
CTTGTGGCTGTGGTCATGATGGCACTTGGAATTGGTGTAATCATTCCAGTATTGATCGGCCAATTGAAATAGCAACGACCGGCAACCCCAAGGGGGATTGCCGGTCGCCTAGTAATTAGTCAGCTAGATTCTTGCGAACTTTTCCAGCACCGAGGTAGCCGGCAACTCCGATCAAAACAACGATTACGAAAGTTCCAAGCGTGAAGCCCAAAACTGCGCCTTGCGTTGTTCCCCAAATATCGGCGTAGTCATATTCCATACCCAATGTTGTTTCCAAAGTACCTGGGAACAGCGCCACAATAGATCCAATAACTATGTAGGCCATTACCAAACTTCCTAGAATGTGGAAGCCTCTGGATCCACCAGGAACTTTGTAACTCCGCGGAACATCAGGATATATTCGCTTCAACTTCATAAGGGCTGGAATGATTGCTAAGTAAGAAACTAGCAGCGTGGAAATTGCGCAAAATAGCACGACACTAAAGAGCACTGCCGCGTCACCTTCAACCAATAGCGTTGCAGCCACCACGAATACGGTAGACATAACTCCAGAAAGTATGTTAACGCGAAGTGGTGTGCCTAGTTTTTCGTTAAACTCGCCAAAATATCCGCCGAAGAATGTTCCATCAGCTGCTGCCATGGCTTGAATTCGATCAGTAGCAATCATCCATGAACTACCTTGGTTTAGTAATGCGTAAACAAAAAGTAGCGCAGTAATTGACAGCAAGGTATTTGCTGCAGACCCGAATACACCTGCAAATACTGTTGCGACTGCTCCCATAAAGCTATCTACACCAGCTACTTGGTCTGCTGGAATTACAAGCAAAATAGCAAGAACTGGCAGTAAGTAAGCGAGCATTGCAATTGTTGCGCCGCGACGGATTGCCGGTGCGGTGTCTTTTGCGGGATCAAACATCTCTTCGGAGGCAGCATTAGGTGCCTCAAAACCAACATATGCAAATGCAAGCACTGGTGCTACCGCCAAGAATCCACCGAGTGATGGTGCTAAGCCACCAAGGTCAAGACCTTGGAACCCATTTTTGAAACCATAAATGACAGTGGTACCCACTAGTGACATCAAGACAATAAGTTTTGCCCAGGCGCCGACGTTAACGAAAATCTTTCCAGTTTTCAGACTCACGATTGCAAGTAAAATTGCGATCCAAACAAATGCAAGTTTAAAAATCCAGTCCAAAGTAGCATTCGTTGATAAATCAAACACGTAGGCATTAAATGCTTCGTTAGCAACCAGGACTAGAGTTCCACCCAGCCAAATTGGATTTGTAATCCAGTACAAGACACTTGTAATGCCAGCAGTTAACCGGCCATAAGCAAATTTAACCCATTGGTAAGGTCCACCTTCTTGTGGAAAGGCGCCACCAGTCTCGGCAAAAATCATGCTGAATGGAATCATGAAAGTTAAAACCATAAACGCGCCCCAGAATAGATTTTCAAGTCCACCCGATGCAATGGTTCCAATAGTGTCTAGCGCAATAACAGCGGCAACAATAAACAAAACTATGTCAGAGCGCCGTAACGACTTAACTAATTTCTTTTCTTGCTCGACCGCTAGTGCAGTCTGTTGTCGATTAACCGATTGAGACATATTGACCCTTTCCTTACTGCTAATGAATTACCCCATCTGGAGTAGTCCGTTCCAGAACTTTTCGCATAGCTTCAACCATGCGATCAGCTTCTGCCTCAGTCATTATTAGTGGTGGGGAAAGAACTAAGTTATGTCCACAGTCACGCACAATAACTCCTTCTTCTCGTCGGATCACATCCGGCAACATTGGTTGCAGCATCGGAAGTGGAGTACGAGATTCCTTATCTGTTACAAGTTCTACCGCATGCATCATGCCAACAAAGCGAACCTCGCCGACAATTGGTAGATCCAAGAGAGTGCGCAAACCTTCGTGCAGGTATTGACCCATCTTCTTGGCCTTTTCCAGCAGTCCTTCTTCTTCAATAATTTCAAGATTCTTAAGTGCTACTGCAGCGGCGGTTGGATGACCGTTGTAGGTGTAGCCCATTGGGAAGCCAAAATCTTTTTCAAGTTCGGTCGCAACTGCATCAGTTGTTAAAACTGCGCCAAGTGGAATGTAGCCAGAAGTAATTCCCTTCGCAGTGATGATGATGTCTGGTTGCACATTGAAGTGTTGGGCAGCAAACCATTCACCAACGCGTCCGTAGGCAGTAACCACTTCATCAAAAATCAAAAGGATTCCATGTTTGCGCAGAACTTCTTGTACCCGCGTCCAGTAGTCATCTGGTGGAACCAGCATGCCGCCAACACCCATGATCGGCTCGCCAACCATAGCTGCAATTTTGTTGGCACCAATCCGAGCGATGGTTTCTTCTAATTCATTAATCAGAAAGTCAGTTGGATCTTGCCCGTTGTAAAGTTCCTGGCGGTAAGGCCATGGAGTCGTTAAGTGGTGAACGTTTGGCATCATTGGGCCAAAGCCATCATGGTAAACGTCGTAGCCGGATAACGTGCCACCACCATAGGCAATACCGTGATATGCCTTATCACGAGCCAGAATCCAGTTGCGATCTTTTTCGCCTTTTCGGTAGTGGAAGTAGCGAGCCATCTTTATCGCTGCTTCATTACCTTCGGATCCACCGCTAGTGAAGTACACGTGGTTGATATTCTCTGGAGAAATCTCTACTAGCTTTGCAGCCAATCGGATTGCTGGTTCATTACTGAATTCCCAGAAACTGGTGAAGTATTCCAAAGTTGAGATTTGTTCTGCAGCAACTGCAGCTACCTCATCGCGACCGTGACCAATCTGTGCCAACCACAAACCACCGGTTGCATCTAGGTACTCCTTGCCATCGGTATCCCAAAGCGCACAATCTTGGCCTCGCGCCATGATTACGCGCTCAGTTGTGGACTTTGGTAAGTATGGATGAATGATGTGAGCGCGATCAATGTCGGCTAACTCTTGCGTCGACTTCTTAGTGGTTGCCATTTTTTTTCTCCTAGTTTTGTTCTAAGTTCTATTCGTATCGGATCCAGGTTGTTTTCAACCCGGTAAATTTGTCCAGCGCATGGAGCGAAAGATCACGTCCAAATCCAGATTGCTTAAAGCCACCAAATGGAATGTTCATTCCAAGTGCGTCGACTGTATTAACTGAAACTGTTCCAGCATGAAGTGCGTCTGAAACTCGATGTGCCCGACTCAAGTTAGAGGTCCAAACTGAAGCAGCCAAACCATAGATACTGTTGTTGGCAATAGAAATTGCTTCGGCTTCCGTTTCAAATGGAATAACAGATAAAACTGGGCCAAAAATTTCATCAGTTGCAATCGAACTGGACGTTGAAACATTCGCAAAAATAGTTGGCTCGACGTAGCAATCTGAGCCGTCAATGGTTAATCGGTTGCCACCGTGGGCAAGTTGCGCGCCACCTGATCCATTAGTTATGAAATCAGCGACTCGACCAGTTTGCGTGCGATCTACCAGCGGACCCATAGTTGTTGCTGGATCCAGGGGATTGCCCAACTTCACTAGTTTTGCCTGTGCCACAACTAATTCGGTGAATTGTTCGGCGATGCTGCGCTCAACTAGTAAGCGAGAGTTTGCTGAGCACACTTCACCTTGATTAAAGAAAATTGCGCGCGCCGCAAACTCTGCAGCTTCTTCCAAATTGGCAGTGTCAGCAAATACTAAGTTTGGACTCTTGCCACCGCACTCTAACCAAACTTGTTTCATGTTTGATTCGCCGGAGTACTTCATAAAGTACTTACCGACTTGTGTAGAGCCAGTGAAAGTTAACACATCAATGTCAGGATGTAAGCCAATCGCAGCTCCGGTGGTCTCGCCTTGACCTGTAACTACGTTCAGAGTTCCTTCGGGCAATCCTGCTTCAAGGGCTAACTCAGCTAGTCGAAGTGAAGAAAGCGGTGACTGTTCAGCTGGCTTAAGTACAACAGCGTTACCTGCTGCCAGGGCAGGGCCAAGTTTCCAGATCGCCATTTCTAGTGGATAGTTCCACGGAACTACTGCGCCAACTACGCCGAGTGGAACTCTGCGAACTAGGGCAACATTGCCGGGATCTGTCACTGGAATCTCGCCACTGACTTTGTCGATCGCTTCGGCATAGAAATTCAAAATCGCTGCGGAACCAGGAATGTCGATAGTGGTGGCATCGGAAATTGGCTTTCCCATGTCTAGGACATCAAGTAAAGCTAACTCGTCAGCGTTAGCCAAGATTAAGCCGGAAAGATTTTGTAAGGCGGCCTTACGCGCACCTGGGGACATGCGAGACCAGCCGTTTTCAAATGCTGCGCGAGAACTTGCCACAGCTTGATCAACTTCACGTTGCCCACACTCGGACACGTCGGCAAGAGACTTTGCGGTTACCGGACTGATGTCTTCTGAAGTTTTTTCAGTGGCGACTCGTTTGCCGCCAATTACCGCACGCCCATCGAACGAAAGGCTCGATGACGCCTTCTCCCATTCATCCCGAGTTTTCATTACGCACCCCACGTATTCTTATGACGCAATTTCATGGCCTTGAATACCCCTTAACATACTCGCGAAGAGCTGGATCTGAGGCTATGTCTACCAAAGTCATAGCCATAGCTTTCGAAGCATCAAGCACTGCCTGGTCAGCATCAGCAGTTATACAGGCCGCCGCAAACTCCTTCTGGTGGTTAACGGCGGATCCGCTATTAACGCCAATGTATGGATGAATACTTGCAATAACTTTTGAAATATTTCCAAGGTCGGTACTAGCACGATTCATCTTGATCCGAGGGTCGTTGTCATCAAACACCCGTCCGATTGCCTGCGCATTTAATTTGTAGATGTCATTTAGGTTTGGATGATTTGTGAACTCCGAATATGGTTCGCTCTCATCGTGGATCTCCAAAACACAGCCAGTTGCAAGCGCTCCAGCTTCAAAACACTTTGCCACGCGATCAAATGTTTCTTCCATTAACTTGGTGGAAGTTGCTCGGACATACCAGCGACCTTCAGTAACTTCTGGAATTGCGTTAGGGGCTTCGCCACCACGCGTCATCACGCCATGAACTCGCACAGTACTTGGAAGTTGTTGACGAAGTAAACCAATAGCAACTTGTGCAATGGTGAATGCGTCTGCGGCATTAACGCCTTGTTCAGGGTAAGCAGCAGCATGTGCAGCTTTTCCAGAAAACTTCACTGCGATATGGCGAACAGCAAATGGTTCAGCGAAGGCAACATCAACCGGACCAGGATGAACTAAAGCTGCAACGTCGATGCCATCAAAAGCGCCACGTTCTAGCATCACAATTTTTCCGCCGCCACCTTCTTCGGCCGGAGTCCCAAGAACTACAACTCTTATATTCAAATCTTTTGCAACCGAAGCTAAAGCTATAGCTGCACCAACCGATGAGGAGGCGATGATGTTATGACCGCAGGCATGACCTAATCCAGGAAGCGCGTCATATTCGGCACATAATGCAACCGTTAGATCGCCAGAGCCAAACTCTGCACGAAAAGCAGTCGGAAGTGCAGATACTTGTTCAACGACATCGAAACCATGATCACTCAGTGTCTTGATGACGGCTGCTGAACTTTCAAATTCTTGCCAGGCAACTTCTGGATTGGCATGAATTTTGTGACTTAATGTGAGTAATTCTTTACTTACTTCGTTAACGCGATTGATTACTTGGTTTTTATGGTCTGACATGGCTATTCATCTCCTGGAACACCATATGAAGGTGCCGTGTTGGGATTAAGCGCACGAGTCAAATAATCCTGTGACTGCGGGGCCCAAACGTTGTAGATCTCTCTCAGTTTTGAAATCGGGTCTTCGTCCCAATCAATTCGCAAATTAGTAGTAGGCCAAGAAACTTCAGTTGCCACAACTACAGCAGCCGAATGTACTGGCCCAGCTTCGCCGCCCGCTTTAACTCCAGCCTCTAATGCATGAATCAAACGGTCGGCTAGTTCGTTATTGGAAGTTGTAATAAATGCATCAACCATTGCCTGAATCACATCAGGATTGGCGAGCATGTTCCCAGCTGCTGCAACATTCTTTGTAGTTACTTCAGCATTAATGCCCAGAGATTTCGCACCTGAGTAAACGGCTGATTCACCGGAGTTATCTACAACAGTTAGTTGCCTAAATTCAGGATGGGTAGCTGCCTTACTTACTTGAGCCAACGCATCGTGCGCACCGAGACCACTTTGTAATGCATCCAATAGTGCTGGGCCTAGACTGGGATCAGTCACATTTTGACTTGATACTGCGCCAACACCGGCTCGAACATTTGGACAACGCGAACCTACTGCCGGACTGGAACTGCTAATTGCAACTCCGAATGCCCCAGTACGTTCACATCTTGCAGCGATACTAATTGTCATTAATCTCTGGTTTCTGGAATCACAGCAGTTGCGTCAATTTCTACTAACCACTCAGGGCGAGCCAAAGCAGTTACGACTAATCCAGTAGAAACGTAATGCACACCCTTAAGCCATTTGCCCATCACGCGATAAACCGGCTCGCGGTAACGGATGTCGACTAGGTAAATTGTAATTTTGGTAATGTCACCAAGTTCAGAACCACATTCTTCTAGCAACATCTTGATGTTTGCCATTGCCTTTTCAGCCTGTGCTTCAACATTGCCAATTCCAACAGACTCTCGAGTATCCAGGTCTTGACCGATTTGTCCGCGCAAATAGACAGTATTACCTGCAACGACAGCCTGAGCTAGATCGTTATCCAAATTTTGCTCAGGATAGGTGACCTTGGTATTGAATGGTCGGATTCTCTTGTGAGTCATCAGATTCCTTCGGTAGGTTCAAGATTTACGTTAGTCGAAAGCTTGGACTTGATATTGGCGATTTCAATCATTGAACGACCCGGGCTGAGCCAGCGTAACCTTTATAGCTTTGCTGGATTTGAATCTGGTCTGCAAGGAATTTTGCATCATGCCAAACGCCCCATATAAATGCCGAACCGCGCCTGGAAAGCCACGGTTGCCCGAGGAAGTAAATGCCATTTGCATTTGATACGCCACGTTGGTGCGCAGGCTTTCCAGCTTCGGTCAATGCTTTTGGAACTTTCAGCCAGCCGTAATCGACTGAATAGCCCGTTGCCCAGAGAATCGTTGTGATACCCGCAGCTGCTAAATCAATTTCCCGAATTGGATTCAGCGCTGTTTCAGGCATTGGGCCGAGAATATGTGCTTCAGGTTCTAAAGGTAAATCCAAGTTATTCTGCGCAATGAATTCATCAGCTTCGGTAAGAACTGATAAGAAGTTTTTATCGCCACGAGCGATGTTTCGTTCTAGGTCATCTGCAAACTTCAAAACACCATCCTCAAACGATGTGGTTAATCCAAGAAGGGTGATGCCGCTATTTGCAAGATCTCGGAAGTCGACAGTCTTGCCTCCGTCAAAACCACTCACTGCAATAGTGACGTGTTCGGCACCTGCTGGAGGGGTTGCTAGATCCCACTTACCTAAAACACCTAACCACCAGACATTGTCCCTTCCGCGATAACGTCTAGGTGGACGATCGTGTTCACCGACAGATAAGTAAACATCTCGGCCAGCTTTTCTTAAGTCAGCAGCAATTTGAACCCCAGAAGATCCAGCTCCGACAACGAGCACTCCACCTTCAGGTAGTTGCGCCGGATTGTGGTAATCACTCGAGTGAAGTTGATGGATATCTGTCGTGTCTGGAACAACTGGTGGAATCGCTGGCTTTTGAAATGGTCCCGTTGCTGCCACTACATACTTGGCTTGAATTTCTCCTGCTGAAGTTTCAACGCTAAAGCCCGAATCAATCGGCAGTCGTGTTACTGACTTAACGTCAACTCCAGTTCTAATCGGAGCATTGAATTTTTCTGCGTACGCAACAAAGTAATCGGCAACAGCTTCTTTTGGCACAAATGCATCTGGATCGTAACCTTCAAATTCCAAGTTAGGGAAGCGGTCGTGCCAAGCTGGACCGTTTGCTACTAGCGAATCCCAGCGTTCAGATCGCCAGCGCTCAGCAATTCGATCCCGCTCCAAAACGACATGTGAAATTCCAGCAATAGTTAGGTGCTCGCTCATCGCTACGCCAGCTTGGCCAGCGCCAACTACCACCACTTCAAACTGTTCCGGTGCCATCTATCTCCCTATTTAAAGTGACATCTCTAACTGTGCTGACCAGAACTGTTGAGGTCAAGCCGATTGAGCAAGGTTTTCTAGGTTTCTAGCTGCAATCGTATTTATGCAACAAAGAATCAAAAAAAGCAGCCCCACCCGAAGGTGAGGCTGCTTTGTTTAACTAGTGAGTTATCACTGACTATCCAACCAATTGGTGAACACCTGGGTGTATAGCTCGCGAGCTTCTTCGCCACAGTTAGGGATTGGGCTAAGTAGCGCCTTGTTCTCTTCTGGAACAATTACACCGGGATCGTTCTTTAGCTCATCAGCCATTAGGTCAGCAGTTCCAGTGATTGCATTGTTGTAACCCGAGAAGTTACTTGCGGCAGCCATGTTTGCTGGATCCATTAGCCAGTTGATGAAAATCTTGGCATTGTCAAGATTTGGCGCACCGACTGGAATAGCCATGTGATCTGACCAGAAGTTCAGACCTTCACTTGGGTAAATGAAGATGATGTCTGGATTTTCCATCTTCATACGATGAGTGTCACCATTCCATGAAGTTCGGATGCTAACCTCTCCGGTGATCATGCGTTCGTTACCACCATCGTTGTCAATTACGTCAGGCTTGAAGCCAGCAAGAATCTCTTCTGCAGCAACATACTTTGCCTTATCTGTTGTACATAGATCAGATGCTGGTACACCCGTTGCACGAAGTGCAGCGGAAACAATTTCAACCTGGTCCTTAAGAGCATTTACATTCTTGAAGTTTCCAGTGAGTAGGTCTTTCCAAGACTTGATGTTTTCGCATTCTGGTTCCAGCTTGGTGTTGCAAGCAATACCAGTTGTGCCATACATGTAAGGGCCGGTGAACTTGCGACCTGGATCAAAGTACACATCCATGAATTCAGGAGCGATGTACTTACCATTTGGGAATGAAGCTACATCAACTTCTTGCAGCATTCCTAAACCAATCATCTGCTCAACCATGTAGTCAGACGGCATGATGATGTCGTAGCCAGTTGCACCGGACTGTAGTTTTGCAAGCAAAGTTTCATTGCTATCGAAGGTGTCAAGAATGACTTCGATGCCAGTTTCAGCTTCAAACTTATCTAGTAGCGCTGGATCAATATAGTCAGTCCAGTTGTAAAGGTTAACTACGCCAGAGCCGGAAGTTGGAAATTCGCCTGATGCAGCAGTAGCAGGTGCGGATGCTGTGTCAGTTGCAGTGGATTCGCCACCACATGCGGATAGGAGTAAAGCGCCAGCGGCAGCAAGTGCTGCAACATAGGTTGCTTTGCGCTTATTCATAATCTTCATGGATCTCCTTTAAAGGTAGGAATGTACTTACAGAATGCCAGATGAACCTTGATTCGAACAGACATTTGAGCACATATTCCCTTTAATTGGTCACAAAAAAGTAACGCTCACCCCGAGAAATCCACAGGGTGAGCGTTACTTGATAACCCGAAGGTTTTATTGGCTAGTTGTCCAAGTAGTAAATACCTGTGTGTACAACTCGCGGGCTTCTTCACTACAGTTAGGAAGTGGTGAAAGTAGTGCCTGCTTGTCGGCTGGTACCACAACTGCTGGATCTGTCTTCAGCGATTCATCCATGAATGCATCTGAACCAGTGATGCCGTTGTCGTAGCCAGAGAAGTTACTCTGAGCACCCGCAGACTTAGGATCCATCATCCAGTTGATGAAGATCTTGGCATTATCCAAGTTAGGAGCACCTACTGGAATTGCCAAGTTATCTGCCCAAAGGTTTACACCTTCACTTGGGTAGATGTACTGAACATCTGGATTTTCAACTGTCATGCGGTGAGTTGAACCGTTCCAAGCGTGACGCACGTTTGATGTGCCAGCTGTTACGCGCTCGATACCACCGTCTGATTCAATTACGGCTGGCTTGAATCCAGCTAGTAATTCTTCAGCAGCTAGGTACTTAGCCTTATCAGTTGTGCATAGGTCATCTTTGCCAACGCCTGTTGCGCGAAGCGCAGCAGATACAACTTCAACCTGATCCTTTAGAGAATCCATATTTGGTAGGCCTGCAGTGAAGTAGTCCTTCCAAGATTTAATGTTTGCACAGCCTGGTTCAGCAGCGAAGTTACATGCAATTCCAGTTGTTCCGTACATCCAAGGAGCGGTGTAATTACGTCCTGAATCCCAATAGACATCTACAAGATCAGGCTTGATGTTTCCACCGTTAGGGAAGCTAGCTACACCAACGTTTTGGAGTAATCCAAGGTCTACCATCTGCTGCACCATGTAATCGGAAGGAACGATTACATCGTAGCCAGTTGCACCTGACTGCAACTTAGCTAACAAAGTTTCGTTGCTGTCGTAGGTGTCCAAGATAACTTCAATGCCAGTTTCGGCAGTAAAGCGCTTCAACTCTTCTGGATCGATGTAATCGGTCCAGTTGTAAACATTAACTACGCCCGAGCCAGTAGTTGGGAATTCCCCTGCAGCTGC
>WLGZ01000021.1 GCA_009702945.1 Actinomycetota bacterium
ATGGAGATCTACTTGGTGACGACGCAGCGAAGTTAGCTGACTTGCGCGCCAAGGGAATCATTAAGTAACTAGAAGTTACCGGGATTGCTTGCAATCCAGATTTACTTGTACATCCAGGAATAAATCTCTGGACGACGATCGTTCCAAACTGGCCAGTCTTTGCGCGCCTGCGCAAGTAAAGACATGTCAAGTTCAGCATGAATGATTTCTGGGTAGTTGTGCCCACCAGCTTCAGCCAGCACTTCACCAGTTGGAGCGATAACACAAGACCGACCGAAGAAGTCGTGAGTTTTTCCACCGCAAGTTTCTTCGCCCGAACGATTTGAAGCGATTACAAATACGCCCATCTCCATGGCGCGAAGTCGAAGGTCATTAATGAATAGAGATTCACGCCAACCCAAAGATGACACAGCAAGCAAAACAACATCGGCGCCAAGTGCGCGGTTAGCCATCCAAGGCTCGGAGAAAGCGCGGTCGTAACAGATCAATGCGCCGGTTGAGACTCCGTCAATATCAAAATTCATTGGGCCAGGTCCTGCAGTGCAGTATTCATCTTCATGCACATCAAGTGTTGGCATGTGGACTGAAGGCGCAGTTAATTTGCGAAACGCTGGGTAGGTTTTTCCATCATGAGTTTTGCCATGCACAACTTCACCGTTGCGATTAAGAATCACAAGCGAGTTGTATCGAACATCGTTGTCTAATTCATACATGCCAAACCCAAGGGCCGTATTGTGATCTTTTGCGAACTTTGCAAAAGCCGCAGTTGAAGCTCCACCAATTACTGGCTCAGCCCAGTCACGATACTTAGGACTCTTATCGCCCGCCGCAAAGTATGGAGTAGTCGCAAGCTCTGGCAGCAGAATCAAGTCAGGATTGGTGGTCGCTGCCTGTTCGGATAATTCGAGCAACATGGCAACGTTTTCTGACACATCTTGCGTGCAATTGCCGCTCTGAACTACTGAAACCTTCACGGATCCTCCTGAATTGAATATGTGCCCAAACTAATGGACTTTCCTCCACTTCGTATACAAATTCCAAACAATGCCCGATTTGGGCAGGTCCATAGAGTTCGGATATTTGCCCCATTGCGCCCAGAAAGTAGCCCAATTCCCTGAAAAGTCCGATTTTATTGAGGAAATTGGAAAAGACCGTTATCTGAATGTTGTATACAAAGTTCCCGATTAGTCCTGCGCTAGCGCCATTTTTCCCCCAGACTTACACTCATCGGAAGTCGTTTCTTGGGATGATTTAAGCCGAGGCAATAGGGAGATTAAGTGTCACAAACCGTTTCGTTACGTCGGTTGAACCTTCGACGTAAAGGCAGCAAGGACAACACCAGTGCTGCGGTTTCAACAAGCTACCGGATCCAGGCTTATGCAATTTTGGTTGCTTGGTTCGTGCTTTTTGCGGTCTTCAGTTTGTTGCTTCCAGAAGTGTTCCCAACGTGGCAAAACGTAACTTCGATTGCAAATCAAAAAGCTGCAACCGTTTTGTTAACGCTTGGTTTGGTGTTCGCACTTTCCGCCGGTGAGTTTGATCTTTCGATTGGCGGCGCCGTTTCATTGGGAGCTGCAATTCCTGCCTGGCTGGCAACTAAGCACGGCATCTCGCTTCCGGTAGCGATTTTAATTGCACTTGTTTTCGCCGCGCTGTTTGGATTTATGAACGGGCTATTAAGTGTTAAGGCAAAAATTCCTTCATTGGTTGTAACTCTTGGTACCGGAACTGCACTTGGTGGAATTGTTAGTGGCCTGGCTGGCAACACGACTTTGAGTGTGCAGACGTTTTCATTCGTCGCATTGGTAAAGACCCGAATCTTTGGTTTCTATGCAGCCTTCTGGTTCATGTTGATTTTGGCTTTCATTGCTTGGTACATCTTGGAACACACTCCAATTGGACGCCAACTTTACTTCGTCGGTCAGGGACGAGAAGTTGCTCGCTTGGCTGGCATTCGCACCAACGCATACCGCTATTACTCATTGATCGCGTGCTCAACTTTGGCAGCCCTTGCTGGCGCCATGGTCTTAACTACTGCAGGTGCTGCACAATCCAGCATCGGCAAGTCATATGTGTTGCCTGCGTTCGCGGCAGCATTCTTAGGTTCAACTGCAATTAGGCCAGGACGTTTCAACGTCTGGGGCACAGTTGTAGCTGTATATTTCCTCGAAACCGGAATCACGGGCTTACAGCTCAAGGGCTTCGAGGTTTGGATTACAGATGTGTTCTACGGACTCGCGCTTGTTATTGGCGTGCTCGTAGCCACGGTGGCATCCAACCTTCGGTCGCGGTCGAGTGACTGAATCAAAACAACGGGAAAGGTACGTCTAATGCAAGCAAAAAAGAAAATGCGTTTCGGCTTCGTAGCCGCCGCACTTGCTGCTGGACTAGTTTTGAGCGGTTGCTCAAGCTCGTCTGAAGAAGCAGCACCTACCGAGGCTGCTAGCGCACCTGCGGCTGCCGATGGCTTAGCAACAGCGAAGGCAGCATACGATGCCGCACTTGCTGCTTCTTTGACATTTGCATACCCAGGCGATGCGTTTGATGCTTCAGCTGCTTCTGGCAAGAAGGTTGCGATGATTTCGATCAACGACCAAATTCCAGTTCTAAAGCAGTGGACAGACACAATTGCAGCTGGTCTTGAAAGCCAGGGTGTAACTATTACTCAGAAGAGCGATGCTGGTGGCGTTATCGATCCACTACCTAAGTTCTTCGCACAGGCAGTAACTGACAAGGTTGACCTAATCGTCACCAACGCAGTTCCAGCTGCACTTATTCCGCTAGCTGACTTGGGTGACATTCCAGTAATGACAACCAACCAGACTGCAGCCCCAGGTGTTGCAGTTGCTGACGGTATTGCTGCTGACCCATCATTCGATTACACACTTGCAGCTAGCTTGATGGCTGACTGGTTCTGTGTAACTGGTGAAGGTGCCGGCAACGCAGTTGTTTGGGGTTCTGAAGGCCAAGCCTCCAGCCCAATCATGATTGACACAATCAAGGCACGAGTAGCAGAAGTTTGCCCAGACGCCAAGGTTGACTACCAGGATGCTCCGCTTGCAACTTGGTTCGATGGAACACTTGATGGTGTTGCAAAGAACGCAGTTACAGCAGATGCAACCATCACTCACTTGATGCCAATCTACGACGGCATGACTATCGCTACTGGCGCTGGTCTTGACGCTGCAGGTTCAGCCGCAATTCAGTCGTCATTCAACATGACTCCTGCTGTTGCAGCTGGTATCGGTACAAGTTCAGTAAAGATGGACGTCGGTTGTCCAAATGACTGGTTCTCATACGCAGCTGCAGATGCAGCACTACGTATCTTGACCGGAAATGCAGTTCCAGATAACTACGGAATCACCTGCAAGGTATTCGATGAATCAAACATTGGTTCAATCGATACTTCTGTAGAAAATTCACTTAACTGGTACGGCATTGACTTTGCAGCAGAGTTCGCAAAGTTCTGGACCGCTAGCTAGTAATTAGTTGTGACTGGTTGGAGTCAGAAATGACTCCAACCAGTCACACTCTTCTTTAAGACCGCAAGTGTAAATTCTTTAAAGTAATTGATCGCGTAGGAGATAAAAGTGGCTGAAGATACTGGCGTAAGCCCAGTCCTTGAGTTCACAAATCTGTCCAAGACTTTTGGACCAACTAAAGCGCTATCCAATGTTGATTTCGACGTACGTCCCGGAGAAATTCATGGCCTAGTAGGTCGCAATGGTTCTGGTAAATCAACACTCATCAAAGTTTTAAGTGGCTTCCATGAGCCTGACCGTGGAACCAAATTAGTTTTACGCGGCGAAAATATCGAATTACCACTTCGCGGCAGTGATGCTGCGCAACTTGGAATGGTGTTCGTTCACCAAGACCTAGGTTTGGTTCCGGCATTTAGCATTTTAGAAAACTTGCGACTGGGAACTTGGCGCCGCGGTGGTCTATCTAAAATTCCATGGGCTGACGAAAAAAGCGCAGTTGCCTATCAGCTTTCGCAGTTCGGACTTAAATGGGATCCGTTAACTCCAGTAGGAGCCCTTCCTCCTGTGGACCGAGCAATTGTGGCAATTGCTCGTGCCATTCGTGAGATTGCAACCAACCCTGAGGGCCATGTTCTAGTTCTCGACGAACCAACCGCTTATCTGCCTAGTGAATCAGTCGACAAGCTTTTCGATGCAGTCAAGAAAGTAACTCGCCAAGGCACCGGTGTAGTTTTCATCAGTCACCGCACCGATGAAATCTTGACCCTAACGGATCGAATTTCGGTTCTACGCGACGGTCGCAAGGTTGCCACAGTTAATACCAAGGAAACCAAAGAAGCAGATTTGGTAGCCATGATTCTTGGTCAATCAATGAATGCGTTCTACCCAGATCACATTCCTACGCCTTCCAAGGAAGTTGTACTGCAGACCAAGAACATGGCTGCTGGCACAATTCCAAAACTAAACATCACGCTTCGTCGTGGTGAAGTTCTTGGCATGACGGGCCTTATGGGCGCAGGTCACGATCAAGTTCCTTACGCACTATTCGGCGCGCTAGAGCACACCGATGGCACGATCACCATCAAAAGTAAGAAGTATGAAAAAGAAGAGTTAAATCCGCGCAAGGCTGTTGACGCTGGAGTTGCCCTACTTCCTGGGGACCGCACTGGAGCAAGTGGAGTGCTCCTTGCAACCCTTACTGACAACGTGGGCATGCCGGTACTTAGCAAATACTTCACAACGGGACGCCTTCGTAAGAAGAAATTGAAAAAGGACGTAGGCGAATTACTACGTCGCTTTGATGTTAAGCCGCCGGTTCCTGGAATTGAGTTACGTAAACTTTCCGGTGGAAATCAGCAGAAAGCACTATTAGCTAAGTGGATTCAGATTAAGCCAGACGTACTGCTACTGCACGAACCAACTCAAGGTGTCGACGTAGGTAGTAAGGCTGCGATCTTTGAAAAGATCGCAGACGCGGCTCGCGCTGGTTCTGGTGTAATTGTTGCTTCTGCAGAACACGAAGACTTAGCAAACATCTGTAACCGAGTACTTATCTTTGCTGAAGGCAAGGTTGTTGCAGAACTAACGGGCCGAGAGTTAACACCCGAAAAGATTGTTGAATTAAGTTACCTAGGCACTCGTAAGGGTGGCGGAATCAAGCGCGGCTTCGTCTGGCGTCCGCACATGAACGGCCTGAAGGGTCCTTATCTTCACGTCACTCGTAACTACACCTGGTCGCCACACAAGATTGGCTACAAGACTGAAGTTGAATGGCCTACACCAGCACCGCCAGCGATTCAGTACGAGAAGCAGCCATCCACATTTGTTTGGTCGCCACACTCAGTTGGATTCGTTAAGCGCGAATTCCGCTGGTTCCCACACACAATTGGTGTACAGAACACTCCAATGCCTTACCCAGGTCCGCGTCGAGTCAAGGTGGAACGTGAGTTTACCTTGGTTCCAACTGGTGAGCTAAGTTCGTTCTTCGTCTGGCGTCCGCACTACGTTGGCAACAACGAACCGGTCTACTTGGGTCCAAAGGATGCCGACAAGTGGAAGGTTGAACTAGCTGCATCACTGGCGGCAATGGTTGCCCGCGGTGAGATCACCGCAATTGTTGCCGACAAGATGGCTAAGGCAGCTGGAGTAACAGTTGGTCAGGCTCAGGATCTTAAGGTGACTATCGAACTAGATGTTCGCACTCGTAACAAAGGAAATCTTTCTGACATCGATCGTCTGAAGTTTGCTTTGCTGAACATGGATCAGAATCTGGTTGATGTAAACGGCGTCCACATCACTGATGTGAGCCTGCAGCCTGAAAAGTCTTGATTTCTAAACTTTTTCTAAAACCTTAAAGTTCGCAACAGCGTTTTGGGCCCAGTAACTCGAATCAAATTCTTGGATATGCCGCTTGAGCTCGGCTGACATATTTCTACGCGTTTCAGAACTTAGGTTCTGCGCTTCTCTTAGGGATTCAATTATTCCTATTTCAGTCGCCTCCGCAGCGACGATGCAGAAGTTTCCAAGCTCAGCAATGGCGCCAACGTTTTTGGTGCTTACGATGGCTCCATTTCGATCATTCAAGATCGCACCCTCTTTGACTACCAGATTTAATCCGTCCGCTACAGAGCAAGCAATCAAGCAGTCATAACGAGTTAGTGCCTTACTGGCTCGTTGGTAGTCATTGCCAATGTGGAGTCGGATCGGAGCGTAGTTAAGTGAAGAAAGTTTTGAGTTGCATTGCTCAACTGTTTTTACGATCTCAGAAAGTAGCACTTGATACATTGGCCATTGTTGACGAGAAGGCACGATGTATAGGTCAAGGTAACTGCGGGGTGCGGAATCCTTGAAGTCCCGTGCAAGTCCAGTAAACGCATTGATACTTGCCAGTGTGTTCTTTATTGGATCGCTTCGAGCAATGTGCACATAGCTGATTTCGTCCTCACGAAGATTTAACAAGTCTTCTGTGTTCAAAGACTGCAGATTCAATTGTTGGACATTTACTGACACTGGATTAACTTCCAGTTTCACGTCCTCCAGCTCCAATGGCAGGTGTGTAATGACAAATTCTTCAAATGCTCTCAAATCTTTTTGAGTTTGAAATTGAATCACATCTGCAGCCAACATTCCAGAAGCCAAGAATTCCAGAATCTTGGTGGAAATGTTGCTGCTCGGAATTGATTTTGGCCAAGGCGTGTGAAGAAAGAATGAAATTTGCTTACTTGGTTCAAGTTCTCTTAGGGCTACTGGGACTTGGGAGAGTTGGAAATCATTAACAAGGTAACCGTGATTATCGACATCGATAGATTCAGCTGCCAACGCTTGACTAGTACTTCGGACGGTGTTTAAACGATGGCTTAGTTCCGCATCGGCAAGCTCGGGGATTGGGAGGCCATGTAGCAATGGCCATATGTAGTGCGCACAAAACCAATCGCTCAGATCCAATTCCTGGGAATCGACTTCAGCCAGAAATATGTTGATGTCGTGTTGATGAACCTGATTTGAGATTTCGGAAAATGAGTAATACCGAGGCAGCCCTACTTGGCTTTGGGTAGTTAGGGCCGTCCAATCGATGTTGGCAAATTCGGCGAGTGCAGGTAGAACTCTGGTCAAGCCACCAACATGCTCAAGGGTTGCAGTTAAATCTGCAGTGTGACCAATTGGAGCCCGCCGAGCTAGGACACCAATCTTGAGTTCACCCTCGGTCACTTAATTCACTTAAGCCTTGCGGGCGCGAACTTCAAGCCGGACGTAGTCAAGCGTGTTATCAGTTAGCAATTCTGACATCTTGGCAATCTGGTCGTCATTCCATTCCCGGAATACCAAAGTCTTTAAGTATGTTGCCAGAGTTTCTTTATCTGGAAGCGGTGTTGGATGCGGACGAAGACTTACCTCTATGTCAACAAATCCAGCTGCTTTAAGTAGCGCCTCAGTATCAGACACATTCGCGTAGTACCAATTAGGAAACTTAATGTTTGGATCAATCTGTGGCACTAATGCCAAGGTCTTTTCGAGGTTTCCAAAGCCACCACAGTCTGTTGCGATTCGACCGCCAGGCTTTAAAGCATTGTAGAAATGTTGCCAAACGTTGTTGTGATGAGCCAGCCAATGAAGGGCAGCAACTGACATGATCGCATCAACGCTTTCGACCTCGACAGGAAGCGCTTGATCTAAATCACCTTCCAGGATTCGCACGCGAGCATCATCACCAAATCTGGTTCGGCATTGGTCCAGCATGGTGGTGCTTTGATCAACGCAGACCAAGTTGCCATTTGGAAGTTGTGCTAGAGCTAACTGAGCATCTCGTCCAGTTCCACAACCAGCATCAAGTAAGGTCTCGTTGGGCTGCAGGTTTAGCGCTTCAATGGTTCGAATTCCCCATTGTTCGTGGGGTAGCGGTAGTGCGTCATAAGCGACGCCATCCCAGGCTTTCACTTGGCTTCTCCGAAAGCTCCGGTTGCCTCTAGTGCTTTGATTTGTTCGTCAGTTAAGTCCAGCAGTTCCTTTAGAACTGAAATGGTGTGCTCGCCGCGCTTAGGAGCTCGCTGATAAGTCTGACGCTTTGGCCCAACGTTAACTGGCGATGCTGGCGTGCGAAGTTTGCCAAAGTATTCATGTTCACTGTGGGCAATCATTTCGCGAGCAATTGTGTGCTCTTCTTTGAATGCTTGTTCGATAGTGTTCACAGGCGCGCTTGGTACGCCGGCTGGGACTAAATCTGCCAGCCACTCTGCCGTAGTTCGAGTCTTGAAAATGTCATCAAGTTGCGAAACCAAAGCATCCCGATTTTCATAACGAACCGTGAAGTTAGCGAAATCTGGATTAGTAGCCAGGTCCGGACGCTTAATAACTTCGCACAGGCGCTCATAGAACTTTTCTTTAGCACAACCAATAACTATCCAGTAGTCCTGAGTCTGGAAAACCTGGAATGGCACTAATGAAGGATGTGCTGAATGTGAGTGACGAATTGGCTCGTGTCCACCTGATAGATGCCAAGCACCGATGTAGCTAGTCATTGAAAGTGCAGTGTCATAGAGCGATACATCGCAGTCCATGCCAACACCGTCACGCCTGGCTGCATGAATACCGCTCACGAGCGCTAGCGCTGCAACGAAGCCACCAGAGAAATCAACCAAGGAAAGTCCACTCTTGGTTGGGGGACCATCAGGTTCCCCAGTTAAGGACATCCAGCCAGCGAGTCCCTGCAGCATGTAGTCATAGCCCGGTTCTTTTGAACGCGGGCCACTCATGCCAAAGCCACTTAGCGAACAGCAGACAATTGCGGGATTTAGATGCTTTAGGTCTTCGTAAGTGATTTTCAGTTTCGCTGGAACGTCACCGCGCAAGTTTGAGTACACCGCATCGCTTTGCTTTACCAAGTCTTCGAAAGTTGCCCGGCCAGCTGGGGATGAAAGATCTAGCGAGATTGATTCTTTATTGCGATTGAAAGCCTCAAAGAATAGGGAATCTTCTTCATGTGCGTAAGGCGGAACGTACCTGCCGACATCACCACCGGAACTTGGATCTTCAATCTTGATAATGCGAGCCCCAAGATCGGCAAGATGGACAGTGCCAAAAGGTCCTGCTCCGAATTGCTCAAGGGAGAGAACGGTGATTCCTTCAAGGGGGCGTGGCATTTTTATCCTTTTGTTTGCTATTAATTACTTAAAACTTCGATTTTCCCTGAACCAGTTACAACTTTACCTACCGTGATAAATCCTTGCTCAACCAGTTGAATTTCAAAAGCAGGATCAATACTTGCCAAGAGCCCGCCATTAGTCTGTGGATCAAATAGGGCGGCTTGAGAATGGCTCTGCGTTAAACCCAAGACTTCTCGATCTAAGGCATCCCGGTTGCGAGCATCTGCTGAAGTTCGTTTCCCGGAGTCGAATAGAGACTGCGCTTGAGGCAAAACTGCCTGCGAAGGCAAGTTAACTTGAGCATTTAGGAATGAGGTTCCAAGCATTTCGCTTAGGTGGCCAATTAATCCAAATCCAGTTACATCAGTTACTGCGTGTACTGCCGAACCTAATTGAATCAAAGAGTTGCGGGCACTTAAGTTTGAAACCTTCATTTGCTCCAGGGCGATTTCTTCACCACTTTGCTCTCTAGTAGATAGCAGGACCCCAACACCCAATGGCTTAGAAAGCATCAACAAGTCGCCATTGGCCATTCCAGTTTTGCGCCAGATCTCATTTGGGTGAACGTATCCAGTAGCGGCTAAACCAAAAATTGGTTCTGCAATTCGAACTGTGTGGCCGCCAAGAATTTCAGCTCCGGCTTCCTTACAAGCTAGGGCTGCTCCAGCAACACATGCTGAGATTTCTGCATCAGCTATTTCTTTTGGAAAGCCGCAAACCAATAGCGCCGTTTTTGCCAAGCCACCCATGGCATAAATGTCAGAAAGTGAATTCAGCGCACTTACGTAACCGTACTCAAAGGCATCACTAACTACTGGCGGAAAGAAGTCGACAGTTGTAATAAGTGATGTGGTTTCGTTTATTGCGGTAACGGCTGCATCATCAGGGGCCGCTAGACCAACAAGGGTGTCAATTCCTTGCTGGTCGTAAGCGGCAGACCGAAGTAACTTCAATAGGGATGCATCTGCTTTTGCAGCACAGCCACCACATGAAGTTAAATCCCTAAGACTTAAGCCCGTTACATCAAGTGTCATTTAGTTGTTAAGGCCTCAACAAAGTCACGTGAGTTCTTAGTTGTTGGCAGTGACATGACTGCGTTTAGCACTCGATCTGCAACATCTGTTCCGGCAACCAATGAAACATTGTCACGGAACTTAGCTTCAACATCACTTACCGAAAGTGGACGTTCATCAGCGCCGCGATTGATGTCTTCGCGCTTACGAAGCGTGCGGCCATCCTTAGTCTGAATGATGACTTCGCCATGGAAGTACTTAGGGAATGTTGGATTTGGATCGTTTTGGCAGGAAACCTTTGAGGCTAATTCCAGCAACTCAGGATCAACTAAGCAATCATCATCAAGATCTGCCAAAGTAAAGCGGCGCTTTGCAATGGCTGTTGCAACAATGAATGGCAATGAGAATTTAGCGTCGTAATCACTGCG
>WLGZ01000022.1 GCA_009702945.1 Actinomycetota bacterium
AAGAAATCATTAGCCCCGGAAATTTGATGCTCCAACAAGTCTGCAGAACCTTCGATATCCTCCTGCGCCATGGCAAGTGGCTTACCCATTTCGCGGGATTCTATGGAGGCAAGCGATTGGGAAAGGTTGCGCAAGTTTGCAGCTACTTGTCCCAACATTTCAGTTCGACGCTGTGCACCAAGTGCCCACCAATTAGACTGCGAGGTTTTTGCCGCTTTGACAGCCCGGGCAACTTCAGATGAATCTGAGGCCTGGAAGTGGCCAATTAACTCACCAGATGCTGGGTCAAAGATTTTTGTCGGATCTGAGCCTGGTAGGGAAGCTTTCCCATTAATCCAATTTGAGGCTTGAATTTCAGCCACACCAACCCCAATTTCCTGAAAAAACCCTCGTTTTTATGAGTATTTTTCATCTATGAAAAGAATCTTACGAAACGCTGACAAACTAACATGTTCATCGTAACATTATTACGTAGCGAATCGCCAGTAGTTCTGGCGCTAGGGGCAAGGGAGCTCGCAAATGAAGAAATTAGTTTTAGCAACAGGTTCAGCAGCACTGCTTTTACTCACAGCTTGTGGTGGAGCAGCGGCTCCCGAAAGTTCCGCAAGCGGTGAAGCAACTT
This sequence comes from Actinomycetota bacterium, assembly GCA_009702945.1. Lineage (GTDB taxonomy): Bacteria > Actinomycetota > Actinomycetes > S36-B12 > UBA5976 > UBA5976. Next base: position 623 of record WLGZ01000022.1, read on the forward strand.
CATCAGGAATTGAATTAGTTACCTCAACACCGGCCGGTGTTGGACCGGTAGACAATGTGAACTGGAATTTGGCAGACGGTGAACCGCTATCGCTTGATCAAAACCTGTCTTGGAGTGGGTCACAAAATTTTATTGGAAATTTGATGTGTGAGTCCTTGTTGTCCACAACTCCGGAAGGCGGTTTGGAGCCAGGTCTTGCGACAGACGTTTCCTACACAGACGCCACAACACTTGTAGTGAAGCTACGCGAAGGAGTGACCTTCTGGGATGGCAGCGCTTTAACTGCGGATGATGTTGTGTACTCAATCGATAAAGCTCGTACGAATGAAGTCTCACAGTTCGTAGGCGATTTAGCAGCCGTTGCATCCGTCGAGGCTACAGATGCTTCTACTGTGACAATTAAGCTCAGTGAACCAAATTCACTAATTCGCGGTGCTTTATCAACAGGTGCCGGGGCAGTGGTATCAAAGGCATCTGCTGAAGGTAACGCAAACTTTGCATTACCTGGCGACACCTCGATGGTATGCACCGGACCTTACATGTTGAAGGAATGGACCGCAGGATCAAAGATTGTTGTTGAGGCTAATCCAACATGGTGGAACAAGGGTGACGGCAAGCAACTTACAAAGCAGATCACCTTCTCATTCATAACGGATCCAGCGGCAGCTGTTGCAGGATACGAAAGTGGAGAGCTTGATGGTGGCTTCTTGATTCCAGCTTCAAGCATTAAGGCCTTGCAGGCATCAACCGTTGGCACGCTTGGATTTGGCGATGGGTCAGCCTTTGGTGCATGGGTACCAATCGTAAATACTGAGCGTTCGATGTCTAATCCAAAGCTTCGTGAAGCTCTAGCTAAGAGTCTCGACTATGCAAATATAGTTGCAACCGAGACCGCAGGAGCTGGGACTCCAGCTAAAGCCGTTGGTGTTCCAGGATCGTGGGGAAATGAGAAAGCTGCTTACCAAGCTGCTTGGGATGCATTGCCAGATCCGGTAACTGACCTAGATGCCGCAAAGAAATTAGTTGCAGAATCTGGTGTGAGTAATCCAGAGCTAGTGATTGCTGCTTGGTCCGAACTTCCGGATTCGGTAAATGCAGCACTGGTTTTGCAACAGGCTGCAAATTCAGTGGGATTCAACGCCACAATCAACAAAATAGGCTTTGATCGCGCTGCGGATTTGTTCAGTGGTGCCAAAAAGGAAGATATCGATATCTTTGCTACCACCTATTTATCCTTTATTTGTGACCCTCTCTACATCTACTCGCAGATTGGTCTTGACGCAGGTTCCGCAAACTGGGGTGGATATAGCAACGCCAAAGTCAGTGAACTTATAACGAGCGCGCTGGCGACAACCGACGATGCGGAACGTGCAAAAATCACGATTGAAATCCAGTCATTGTTAGTGGCCGATTATGCCTGGCTACCAACAACAACCTATCCGTCACCGTTCTTCATGAGTAATGAATTATCCGGAGCTATACCAAGTGGCCCTACACACCTTTGGTATGCATGGGCTGTAAATCTCGGCACGGCCAAGTAATCCAATTACCAACCGTAAATCACCACAAATAGAAACTTAGTCAGGCGAGAATTACTGAATGAGAAGGTATTTGTGGCGAAGGATAGGGCTGGGTGCGCTGACGATTGTCGCAACGACAATGTTGGTGCACCTAGCTCTCTATCTAGCGCCTGGTGATCCGATTGGTTACTTACTTAATGGCCAACCGGCAACACCTGAGCGGATAGCAGCACTGCGTGCCCAATACAACCTAGATGAGCCGTTTTTCACTCGATATGTCTCATGGATCACCGGAGTTTTTCAGGGAGATTTAGGAACTTCAGCTGCCTTTAATGCTGATGTTTCAACTCTGATAGCGTCGCGATTTCAAACAACCATGTACTTAGTTCTAATTTCGTTTGTTTTCATTTCGGTATTTGGTCTGACTTTGGGAATACTTGCGGGACTTCACAAAGGAGGCATCGATAGCTTCTCTATGGCTACGGCAACGATTTTGTCATCGATACCGGCATTCGTCGGTTCATTTATCTTGATAAATGTTTTTGCACTTCAACTTGGTTGGTTTCCAGCTATCGGTGGCGGAGACGGCAGCCTCTCATCTGCAATTTCACACATGACACTCCCTGCTATTGCGCTGGCATTCAGCGCAGGAGCGTTTGTTGCTCGAACTACTCGTGCATCAATCAGAGTTGAGAGTGCATCAGAGCATGTTGTCACGGCAACGGTGAGGGGAATCCCACGAAATAAAGTTGTTTCTAGGCACATAGTTAGAAATGCACTGCTGCCTGTAATAAGTCTTGGTGGATTGTTGTTCGTGGGACTCATTGTTTCAACGGCATTCGTTGAGCAGGCATTCGCAATAAACGGAATTGGTGGACTACTCGTAGTAGCTGCAAGGCAACAAGATTTCGCTTTAGTGCAAGCGATTACTTTGATTCTGGTCATTTCCTTCGTCGTAGTGAATTTGGCAGTCGATGTCCTCTACTGGATTTTGGATCCTCGCATAAGAAGTGAGGTCGCATAATGTCAATTGGACAAATTGCAATCGGAAGAAATCGTGGCTACCGAAAGCGCCTAAGTAAATTAGGTTTGCTCGGTTGGTTGGCAGTATTTGTGCTGTTCATTTTTGGCGTAATTGCGATTTTTGGATCTGCATTAGCGCCGCATGATCCAAACAAAATTGATTTGGCCTATTCCTATGTCGGACCGATTCCTGGCCACCCACTGGGATTTGATGAACTAGGCAGAGACCTGTTTTCACGACTACTTGTTGGAGCGCGAACAAGCTTGATCGGTCCAATTGTTTTGGTGATATCAACAACCTTGATTGGAACATCAATTGCAATCTTGGCTGCTTGGCGACGAGGTTGGACTGACGCTGGGTTAAGTGCCGGAGTTGACATAGCTGTGGCATTTCCTGGATTGCTGCTTGCGATTCTGCTATCAACAGTTTTTGGCGCAAGCCTTTGGGTAGCAATTGCTGCACTAACACTTGCCTACACGCCAAGCCTGGCGCGCTTGTTGCGCAGTTCTGCACTCCGCGAGACTGGAATGGATTACGTCAAAGCCCTAAAGGTTTTGGGATTTAGCGATAGCCAAATCATCTTTAAGCACCTGCTTCCAAATCTGGCGCCGTTTATCATCGCGCAAGCGATCATTATGTTCGGATACGCGACGCTGGATCTCGGTGGACTTTCATTCCTTGGCATTGGCGTTCAGCCGCCAACTGCAGATTGGGGAACCATGGTTGCTGCTGGTGCGTCTGGGCTGCTTCAAGGATATCCAACTCAGACTTTGGCCGCAGGATCATGTTTAGTACTAACCGCCTTATCATTCGCTGTTATTGGCGATCGCCTGGCGAGAATCTGGGGTGTCGAATGAGCCTCGTAGAAATTGAATCATTCACTCTTGATGTGCAGGTAGTTGAAGCTAGCGCTCGAGTAATTCACGAGGTGTCTTTCAAGCTGGAAGCTGGGCAATCCATAGGAATTGTTGGTGAATCTGGTTCTGGCAAAAGTTTGACCTTGCGGGCAATCGCTGGGCTCAGTCCCGAGAACTCAGTTGTTGGCGGAAAGATTAGCTTTCAGGGTGAAGAAGTTTCTGCAATGGATCGCGAAAGACTAATGCAGTATCGATCTTCACAAGTTGCGATGATTTTCCAGGACCCTAGATCTGCAATTAATCCAGTTCGCAAAGTTGGAGATTTCCTAACTGAGAATGTTGTTACAAATTTAGGTTGGTCAAAATCTGATGCAAAAACAAAAGCAATCGAAGTCCTGACTGAAGTAGGCATTAGTAATCCTGAGAAGCAGTTAAAGGCCTTTCCTTCAGAACTTTCGGGTGGCATGTTGCAGCGCGTGATGATTGCATCGAATCTTTTGTGCCAACCTGATTTACTTCTTGCCGACGAACCAACAACTGCCCTAGATGTCACAACTCAATCTTCCGTTATGGCCTTGATTGATCAACTTCGCCTAAGTCGTGGCATGGCAATGATATTCGTCAGCCACAATCTCGAGTTGGCAACTGCGGTATGTGACAAGATTTTGGTAATGTATGCCGGACGAATTGTGGAGTTACTTCCAGCAGAAAATCTTCGCGAGAAGTCGCGTCATCCTTACACGCGAGCGCTATTGGATGCCAGGCCACGTTTAGATGGGCGTCAAAATCGACTTAATGCAATTCCCGGTCAGCCAGCATCTGGACTGGAATGGACACAAGGATGCACGTTTGCCGCTCGCTGTGCATTTGCCCAAGATATTTGTAGGTCTGAGGTCCCGGTATTGCGCAAGATACAAGAGAGCGACGTTGCTTGCCATCGTGCAGATGAAATTGACTGGGATGTCTCATGAGTACTCCATTGATAAAGGTAAGCAATCTTTCAAAACAGTATGGTGACTTGCTTGCTGTTGCAGATGTAAGTTTTGAGCTTCCACCAAGTGGGAGCATTGGAATTGTCGGGGAGTCTGGATCCGGAAAAACTACAGTTGCTAAAATTTTAGTTGGTCTGGAACGAGCAACCTCAGGGAAGATTGAAGTTGAGGGCCAAGATTGGTCACTGCCAGCTAAAAACTCAAAAGAACGGCGTGAGCGCGCCAAATATCTTCAAATCGTTTTTCAAGACCCATATTCTTCACTAGATCCGCGTCAATCAATTGGAACAGCATTACGTGAGGCCCTAAGCATTTCTATGAAGGATTCAGATGAAGTAATTGTTCGGGCAAGTGAGCTTGCCGATTTAGTTGGATTGCCGCAACGAATTCTTGAACTACGACCTGCAAAGCTTTCAGGTGGGCAAAGGCAGCGTGTCGCGATCGCCCGGGCACTTGCCTCTAACCCGAAAGCACTAATTCTTGATGAATCCGTTGCTGCCCTAGATGTTTCAATCCAAGCCCAGATATTAAACCTATTGGTGGACATTCGCGAGCAAACTGGAATTGCATACATTCTTGTCAGTCACGATTTGGCGGTTGTTAGGCATTTCGCCGATTCATTGATTGTCATGAAAAATGGCAACGTCGTAGAGCGCGGTCAAACTGAAGCGGTCATGGATCAGCCAAATCATGAATATACGAAACTGCTTTTGGCCAGTGTGCCAGGCCCAGGCTGGGTACCTGGAAAGAGATCTATCTGATGACTATTGTTAAAACTGTGAACCCTAAAATCAGCAAAAAAACAACCGGTGCTGGCACAAACGCTACAAAGCCAATACATCGCCGACGTCCAAAAGAAGAAACCGAAAACTTGATTTTGCATGAAGCGGAACGTCTGCTCATCGAGAGATTGGCAAGCGGTTCAGACGATCTAAATCCGCTGGCATCCCTTCGTATTACCGATGTCCTGGCAAGCATCAACGCAAAGCTAAGCGGTGATCAATTGCCAATGACAACTGGCGCCGCATACCAAATCTGGAAAAGTCAATTGAGTTTCCAGGATGCGATTTTGGAAAGAATCATGAACGAAGTTTCAACTCCCTGGGAAGCTGACCTTCGATCCAAACTTGATGCCGCACTTAGTCAAGAATTATCACTCGAAGAAGTTCTCGAATCTGTCTTCGGTTTCAATGAACCCCCGAATTCAACTTCAGACCATGAGTTATCTTTGGCCATCGGCCTTACCGCTTTTGTCTCGCCCGAGAGAATTCGGCGTGCTGAGGAAATTGCAAACGATCAATATGTAAGGGCACTGGGTACAATTCTTACGGATATTTTGAATTATGCAGATCGACGTTTGTTGCCGGGCTTGCGCATAGATGACATGGTTTGGGCCATCGAGGGATTGTACGCAGGACTGCATCTTCGCGCGCGAAGTCACCCAGAATTGGTTGATCGCAAAGATGCAAAGGGTAGATATTTAGGCCCGATGGTTACGAATTCGATATTCATTGGGCTGTCTGAACCGGTGTCACAGCGCGGCAAGGAAAGCCGTTAATCGGAGAGCAGCTGAACTGATTGGAAAAAAATGAAATTGTATTCAGGGGCGCTCGAACTATTGACCCGGAAACCAAACTTGATGCAGTTTGTGACGTTGCAGTAAATAACGGCAAAATAAGCGCCGTTGCTCCCGGTGGGGATCCACAACTGGTTGGACTCACAGAGGTTGACATTTCCGAAAAAGTACTGGCACCTGGATTTATTGACTTACATAGTCACTGTAATGATTTACCGTCACGCTTGCTTCAAGTATGCGACGGAGTAACCACAGCCCTTGAACTAGAGGCTGGACAGTTGAACGTTGATCAAGCTTACGAAAACTTTTCTAAGTCAGGCAGTCCAAATAACTTTGGTTACTCAGCTTCTTGGGCATTAGCGCGCATGAAATCCTGTGGCTTGGATGTTTCTAAAGGTTTAGATGCTTTTGCAGAACACATTAATTCGCCCGAATGGCATCGGGTGATGAATCCGCGGGAACACGGAATGATGATCGATTCACTTTCTAGTGAATTAGAGCAGGGCGCTCTGGGCATTGGCATTCTTCTTGGATATTGCATGGAGTCACCTGGCTCGGAGTACCTTGAAATTGCCAAGCTTGCTGCTGAAACCCGAACTGCAACATTTACTCATGTTCGCGAATTTGATCGCCCAGATAGTGGTCTATATGGCGCTCAAGAAGTTGTCGCTGCGGCGCTAACTACTGGTGCTCACATGCATATTTGCCATGTGAACAGCACGTCGACCAGGCAAATAGATAATGTGCAGTTATTGCTAGCGGGAGCGCGCGATCAAGGTTTGCGAGTAACGACTGAGGCATATCCATATGGCGCCGGTGCCACCTTCATCGGTGCAGGCTTCTTGGATCCGGAAAAAATGGCATTTACTGCGCTCGAACCTCGCGATGTTTACATTCTTGCAACTGGCGAAAGGCCACAAACGGCAGCGCGACTTCAGGAATTGCGTGAATCTGATCCAAGCGCCATGGTGATTGTTGATTTCTTAAGAACTGAAGATCTAGACGATTTAGGATTTTTAACCCGCGCATTGCTTTTTGATGACACTGCTGTTGCATCCGATGCCATGCCACTGGTTCTGCCAAATGGCTATGAGAATTCTGATGGGTTGTGGCCATTGCCAGCTGGGACCACAACGCATCCAAGAACTGCTGGGACCTTTAGTCGAATTTTTCGTTGGTATGTGCGAGAACTTGGAATCCTTGATGTTGCTGAAGCGGTGCGGCGCTGCACTTTGATTCCAGCGGAAGTGTTGAAAGATGTTTCGCCAGCGATGAAGCGCAAAGGAAGAATACAAGTTGGTGCTGATGCCGATTTAGTCATTTTTGATGCAAACAAAATTTCGGATAATGCAACTTATGCTGACCCAATTCAAATTTCAAGCGGTATCGAACATGTATTGGTCAATGGTGCATTTGTGATTAAGAATGGCGAGCTAATTGAAGGCTCATTGCCAGGTAAGCCGGTTAGAGGAGAAGTAAGTGCTTAGAAGTGCACCGCAGTCACTAATCGATGAATTGTCAGCAGCTCTGCCCGGACAAGTTACCCAGAATGAAACTGAGTTAAATCGTCACGCCAGCGACGAATCGTTTCATAAAGCCATCCGACCAGATGCAATCGTCATGGCTCGTTCGACTGGTGACGTACAAGTCGTAATGCGAATGTGTTCGGCGGCAAACGTTCCGGTAATCCCGTTTGGAGTTGGATCTTCACTTGAAGGTCAGATAATTCCTGTTGATGGTGGGATAACTTTGGACATGTCCGAGATGGACAAAATTCTTGAAATTTGTCCTGATGACTTAATCGTTGTTGTGCAACCAGGGCTAAGAAGAATCCCTCTAAACGATCGACTTGCCAAAGAGGGCCTGTTCTTCTCTGTGGATCCTGGAGCAGATGCAACTTTGGGTGGAATGGCTTCCACTGGAGCTTCAGGCACTACAACCGTTCGATATGGTTCGATGCGCGAAAATGTGATGGCACTTGAAGCAGTTTTGGCCGATGGAACGGTAGTTAGAACTGGCAGTCGTGCGCGCAAAGATTCTGCAGGATATGACTTAACCCGATTGCTCGTAGGTTCCGAAGGCACGCTAGCGGTAATTACTGAACTAACCTTGCGAGTTTTTGGAATTCCTGAAGCTATGTCAGGTGCTTACTGCACATTTGATCGCTTATCTGACGGAGTAGCGGCAGCGACACTATTAGTTAAGCAAGGTTTGCCAATCGCGCGCTGCGAATTCTTAGATGCATTAAGCGTTAAAGCAATTAATGCTTACCAAGGAACATCACTAACAGAATCGCCTACATTGTTTTTAGAGTTTCATGGTTCTAAGAAAAGCATTGCAGACCAAGCTGATGAAGCAGGGGAAATTTTTAGAGAATATGGGGCATCAGATTTCACTTGGGCTGCAGACGAAGGCGAGCGACGCAAACTTTGGCAAGCTAGACACAATGCGTACCCAGCAGTTCTGGCTACCCAAGTTGGAGCAACAGCGCTCACAACAGATTCAGCGGTTCCGCTATCTAGACTTCCGGAAGCAGTGGAATACGCACAGCAAGTATTTGATGATCAGCCGTTCTCCTGGTCGGTTTTGGGACACGTGGCCGATGGTAACTTTCACGCATTGTTAATGTTCGATCCAAATGATGAAAAAGCTTATCTAGCAGCAAAAGCAGCATCAACGAAGTTAACGACCCGCGTAATTGAATTAGGCGGAACTTGCACCGGCGAGCACGGAATCGGTTTAGGAAAGCGTGACTCATTAGTAAACCAAGTTGGTACTGAAACTATTGAATTAATGCGTTCAGTTAAAAACACATTCGACCCTAGAAACATTCTCAACCCTGGAAAAATACTATTCCCTAAGGAATCAGCATGACCGACTCATCGTTATCGCTCGGCAGTGAACGCATCTCGACGCTGGACACTGCATTCGAAATTCTTCAGCAAGCCTGGGAAGGATTTGATTCAGCTCGGCCAGGTCAGCCCCCGACAAGTTTAAAATCACTTGATTTACTTTCGCATGGGCTTCCTAGCGAAGGAGTTGGCGCAATTGCCGCCCTGCGAGAAGCAGAAACTTTCCTAGACGAAAGCCTGGCTCAGAGCCGACCTAGATTTTTTGGCTACGTTGGATCCTCAGGACTTGAAGTTGGGGTACTAGCAGAAGCGCTATCTGCTTCCCATGATGTAAACATGGCCTCGGTTGCTGCAACAGCGACAATGGTGGAGCAACAAACCATTCAATGGGTCGGCGAGTTTATTGGATTTGGTGCCACCAAGGGCGTCGTCACTAGTGGTGGAATGCTTTCGAATTTGACCGCGTTAGCCGTTGCCCGAGAGCGGGCACTGCCGGGAAGCAGAATCACTGGACTTGATGGCCGGGGAACCCTCTACATAAGTGCGGAAGCGCACTCCAGCATCGAACGTTCCGCTGAACTCTTAGGTTTGGGATCAAATGCAGTTCGGTCCATTCCAATTGACGAGAACCGGCGAATGGACATTAGCGCTCTGGAAGCCCAGATAAAAACAGATGTTGCCAATGGACATGTTCCAATTGCTGTAGTTGCAACTGCAGGCACAACGTTAACCGGAGCTGTGGATCCGATTCGCGAAATTGCAAAAGTTTGTAAGGCGCATGGAATCTGGTTGCATGTTGATGGAGCATATGGTTTGCCAGCAGCAGCCACTGAATCGGCAGGTAGATTATTTGACGGAATCAACTTGGCAGATTCTGCAACTATTGACGCTCATAAATGGCTATTTGTTCCCAAAGCCTGCGGAATCTTGCTAGTTCGGGATGATGCTGCATTGCTTGCAACCTTTGGACATGCAGCCTCATACATGGTTGATGTTGAGGAAAATCCGGTTGATCGAACACTGGAGTATTCA